>NZ_LXWA01000051.1:0-31522 GCF_001652315.1 Psychrobacter sp. SHUES1
CTGCTTAACGGCCGGTTCTGCCATGCGGTGATGTCGTCTATGATGTTGTTAGTGACTCTTGAGACAAGAGAGCTTGAGATATCGACGTCGTAAAGCTCTTTGATACTCTCTACAATCTCGGTGGTGGTTTGACCCTTGGCGTATGAGCGAGGATCAGCAAGTGTCTGGGAGACACTTGCCCGAAGCGCAAGACGTAAGGCTATGCCTGTAGTGAAATATGATCTTGTCATCAAGGCCTGAGATACGGGTTTGATGCTTACGCACTAACGCAGGTTCAAAGTCACCATCACGGTCTCTTGGAGTGGAGATCTCAAGGTCGCCTGTGTCGCTACGGACGGTCTTTTTAGTATGACCGTTGCGCTTATTAGGCTTGTCTGCTTTTTCATGCTTGGGGTATCCAAGATGGTCTTCCATCTCAGCTTCTAAGGCAGTGTCGATAAAAGATTGCATGAGCTGCTTTTGAAAGTCTTTGATGTCATCAAAGCTGTTCATGCTACCAGCCATTTGCTCGGCCAGTTTTTTAAGGTCAGATTGAGTAGTCATTGCTTATTCTCCTGTTAGTGGATTATAAGCAGTTACACAGAGTTTGGGAAACTCCCAAAAAATTTCAATAATTTGGATATATCTCAGTATAAATATTATATGCAGCAGCAAAGTAACCCAGAGTTGATTATGTCCCTATTTCAATTTCAGAGTCAGCCTTATTTAGGTTGTCGCAAATGTCTTTTGTGACCTCAAAACTAGCCACTTTACTATCATCTAAATCGTAATAACTATACTGATAATCAAATCCCTTATTTATCCCTTGCATAACTTCTGCTTCTGCACAGGCTAACTTAGTATGTTCATCGCGCATTGCCGTTTCAATCTCTTTTCTTTTAGAAGCATTATAATCAGATATCTTTAGCCGATAGCCGAAAGTAACCGTTTTTCCATCAAAATCAATTTTTTCTAACGTAGTAACTTCATCAATTACGCTTGGCAGCTCTCTTTTTAACGTATCGATCTTACGATACATCTCCTGCGTATCACGTTCGTGATTGCTAGCTGTGGTAACCTTTTCATCATGAGCTAAAACCGAATTATTATCCGAACAGGCAATGACTGTGAGAAAAGATAAAAGTAGAATCAATGCTTTAAGTTTATTGAACATAATTATCTTTATTGAACCTAATTAGCCAAAATAATATGATTAGGGCGCATCCTCATTCTAAAGAGAATACGCCCCATTATACAAATATATATTTAGACCAGCCCTTTATATAGAAAATAAAACCCCACCACCGTTAATAATATCGCAAAGCATTTTTTTAACAATTCTGGCGATAATATATGCGCGACTTTCGCGCCCAACTTGGCGGTAAAAAAGCTCATAATACTAATGCCTAAAAAAGCATAAACATGGACAAAACCAATGGTATTGGGCACATTGACTTGCTGCTGCATGCCAAAAAACATGAAACCTAACGCACCGGCAATGGCAATCGGCAATCCGCACGCCGCTGAGGTCCCAACCGCTTTTTGCATCACCACATTATAACGCGTGAGATAAGGCACCGTTAAGCTGCCACCGCCAATACCAAATATAGCAGAAGCGATACCAATAACGCCGCCTGCTGCTAATTGCTTAGGTTTTGACGGTAGTAATGGGTTGGCGTAGTTGGCGCTACTGACATCATTAGCGCCATTAGAATGATTAGCAACTGGCTTTTTACCAGTAAAAAACATCTTATAAGCAACCCACAGCAAAAATACCCCAACAATCAGCTGAAGATACAACCCAGATATCTGCCCTGCGATTCCCGCGCCTAAGAAACAACCTAGCGCTAAACCTGGTGCCAGATTTTTAAACACCGGCCACATCACAGCGCCTTTTTTATTGTGTGCCATAAGCGAGCTGATAGAGGTGACAGTAATAGTCGCCAATGACGTCCCTAATGCTAAATGCATAATGCTGTCAGGGCTGTAATCCATTTGGGTAAAAACGACAAACAATAAAGGCACAATAATCGTGCCACCGCCCACACCAAAAAGCCCGGCAGCAAATCCTGCTAGCGCGCCTATTATTAAAAAAATGAGTATTTCCACAGGATAGTTACTTCTCAGTTAGCTATAGTTTTAGTTAAATAACAAGGGCTTTAAAAGTAGGTTAAACGATTTCTGTTTGACCCACTTGATGGTACGAGCGATTGAAATACACCAAACTTTCATCGCTCACACCTTGTTTGATGGCGACCACGCGGCACATAAAAATACTGTGTGTGCCGACTTGTTGAATGTCATCAATTTCACAATCAAAACTGACTAGCGCATCCTCTAAAACAGGGGCACCTGTGGTTAATGTCGTCCAAGCACCGTGACAAAAACGCTCTTCTGAGCATAGTTTGGAGGCAAAGGCATTAGATATGGGTTCGTGCTGCGTACCTAAGACATTGACACTTAACGTTTTGTTTTCAAGAAAATGTTCGTGTGAGCGCGAGCTCTGATTCATACAGACAAGCAAGGTTGGCGGTGTATCGGTCACGCTACAGACCGCCGAGGCGGTAAACCCATGACAGCCAGAGTCACCTTTTGTGGTGATCACATTGACCGCTGTCGGTAATAGAGACATGGCATCTCTAAAATCAGTTGCTTCAATCATGACTTAACTCCTAAATTTTAATCTTTAAGTACTTTAATCTTTAAGTACATTGATAACTGAGGTCACTCATGGGTTTAAACAAGGTAAGCTTTGTTAAGAAATGCTAAACGCTAAGCTCTTTACGTACAATAGCTGCACCTGCGCTCAAGGCTTGCAATTTGCCGCGTGCAACTTGGCGCGATAACGGTGCCATGCCGCAGTTGGTCGAAGGATAAAGCTTATCTGCATCGACAAATTGCAGCGCTTTACGTAACGTATCTGCTACTTCTTCCGGTGTTTCGATATTATTGGTTGCCACATCAATGGCGCCGACCATTACCTTTTTACCGCGAATCAGTTCAATCAAATCCATCGGTACATGCGAGTTTTGACACTCCAAAGAGACGATATCAATATTTGACTGCTGCAGTTTTGGAAAGGCTTGTTCATATTGACGCCACTCTGTCCCTAAAGTTTTTTTCCAATCGGTATTGGCTTTGATACCGTAGCCGTAGCAAATATGCACCGCCGTTTCACATTTTAGACCTTCAATAGCACGCTCTAAAGTGGCAATACCCCAGTCGTTAACATCATCAAAAAACACGTTAAACGCTGGTTCATCGAATTGAATGATGTCCACACCAGCCGCTTCTAAATCTTTCGCTTCTTGATTTAAAATTTTGGCAAATTCCCAAGCCAGTTTTTCACGGCTTTTATAATGACCATCATATAAGGTATCAATCATCGTCATTGGGCCGGGCAACGCCCATTTGATAGGTTGATCGGTTTGCGAGCGTAAAAATTTGGCATCGTCAACAAACACAGCTTTTTGGCGACTTACGCTACCCACAACTGACGGAACACTTGCCTCATAACGATTGCGAATTTTAACCGTTTCACGCTTTTCGAAATCGACACCATCAAGATGTTCAATAAAGGTAGTCACAAAATGCTGACGTGTCTGCTCGCCATCACTGACGATATCAATCCCTGCCTGCAATTGCTCTTGTAATGACACCCGTAGCGCATCTTGTTTGGCTTCGAGCAGTTGCTCGCCCTCTAAAGCCCAAGGTGACCAAATTTTTTCCGGTTCAGCTAGCCAAGACGGTTTTGGCAAGCTGCCAGCGGTTGATGTCGGTAATAATCTTTGTGTCGATAATAATAGTGTCATAGGATTTGTCTTCTTATTTTTTGGTGTTCTCATTTCGGCTAAATTGAACGCATCTAGGTTGAACGCATCTAGGTTGAACGCATCTAGATTGAAAATAGTTAGGCAGCGTATTCTTTATCTGCACACGCTTCCGACGTGCGCTCATTAACATCAAAGCTTGTCGCCCATTCTTCAAGAATCGCTTGGTAAGGCTTGATAAATTGCTCTTGTGTAAACTTACCTTGCTTCACTGCCATCTGGCTACGCTCTTCACGGTCATAAACGATTTGCGTCAGTGAATAATCTTGGTACTTCAAACTGGGCTGATATACCTGACCTGCCGTCGAGTTGGCATTATAAATTTCAGGACGGTAAATCTTTTGGAAGGTTTCCATAGTTGCAATCGCACTGATGAGCTCAAGATCGGTGTAGTCACTCAGCAAGTCACCGGCAAAATAAAACGCTAAAGGTGCGACACTACCGGCCGGCATAAAATAGCGCACGGTTAAGCCCATTTTATGAAAATAATCGTCAGTTAAAGAATATTCGTCTTGTCGGTATTCAACCCCTAACACCGGATGCTGGTTAATCGTACGATGATAGGTTTTACTGGTCGATACACTTAGGCAAATGACCGGCTGTTTGGTAAAGTTGGCTTGATAGGTTTCTGAATTCAATAAATACTGAAACAGTTTGCCATGTAAGTCACCAAAATCTGCCGGCGGTGGCGATGACGGGTTTTTATCGAAATGCTCTAATAGGACAACGCTAAAGTCATAATCGCGTACATAAGAGGAAAAGCTATTACCAATCATACCGTCGATACGGGTATTGTCTTTATGGTCGACGATCGTGGTTTTTAGCGTTTCGATGACCGGAAAAGTATCGCCATTACCTTCAATATCTAAATCTGCTGAAATAATATCAACTTCAACAGAGTAACGGTCGGCGGCTGGGTTGTCCCAATGCGCCAAAGCGTTAAAACGATTATTAATCATTCTTAGTGTTTTACGCAGATTTTCTTCACGCTGCTCACCGCGCGCCAAATTGGCAAAGTTCGTGGTCAGACGCGTGCTATCTGCCGGATGATAGTTTTCATCAAAACGAATGCTCGAGATCGAATATGTAAATTGTTTACTCATGATAATCCGCTACCCTATTCTCATTGTGTGAGATAAAACCAAATTTGTATATGAGATAAATCATACCCGAACGCGATCATGAATAAAAATGATACTATTTAAATCTAAGATGAGTTAAATTCACGTTGATAAGACAAGGTTATGGAATAGGACTTGATAACTAGGAGCGTGGCAGAAGATTTTATGAATAATGATATTTTGAGTGATTTTTTTGCATTAGAAGATAATTAACATGCTATATTCACGTAAAAGAATTTAAGGTAGTTAATTATGGATGATAAAAAATTTCTCTGGCAGGCATTATGCGTGAGCGCTCTAATTTTTATATTAACAGCCATGCTTGCGGTTAGGTTTTTAGATATGTTGTAGTCAGCATGGCTTTAATTTGAGCTATGCCTTAAGTTTAGGCAATATTTTGGAAGGTCAATAATACTCCTAACCCTTATTATTAACAGGGTGCAAAACCCTAGATCAACCAATTCCTATTTGATTGACCCAGCAGCTTTACTAGTACGAATTATTTTTCAATAACGACGCTTTCCTTCTCTTTACCATGCGGTATCAACCATTTGCCAAACCATCCTGATAAGTCATCCATCAAGGTATAAACCACGGGAATGACTACGAGGCTTAATAAGGTTGAGGTCACCAAACCACCCAATACCGCGGCAGCCATCGGACGACGGAAAGTAGGATCAGCATCGCCCCAGCCAAATACCAGCGGCATCATGCCAGCGCCCATCGCAATGGTGGTCATAATAATTGGCCGCGCACGCTTACGACAAGAATCGATAATGGCATCAAAACGCGCCAAGCCTCGGCGCTGAGCAATCAAGGCATAATCGACTAATAAGATAGAGTTTTTGGTGGCGATGCCCATCAGCATGATAAAACCAATCATCGATGGCATCGACAGACTACTCTTGGTAATAACCAAGCCGACAAAAGCGCCACCGATAGACAACGGTAGAGCCATCAAAATGGTAAATGGCTGCAATATCCGCCCAAATAATAAAATCAGTACACCTAAGATACAGACCACACCGACAGACATCGCAATCACAAAGCCGCTAAATAGCTCAGCCATGTTTTCGGCTTGTCCTTGATCGATAATAGTAATAGAGGTCGGTAGTTGCTGCATACTGGGTATGGCTTTTACTGCTTGCACCAAGTCACCAAGCTCGCCATTGGCAGGCTGCACGGTGATACTAATCGCCCGCTCACGATCAAGGCGGCTGATTTGCGCAGGTCCGGTACCAAAGTTTAACGATGCAACTTCACCTACCCGTACACCTTGTCCCGGTGGCAATGCATTTGGGACATATAAGCCTTCTAATTGACTGACGTTTTGTTTGGCAACATCTGGCAGGCGCACCACGATAGGAATCTGGCGTGTATCGAGATTGAGCTTAGATAACCGCTGCTCATAGTCACCAACAGTCGCCACACGTAAGGTGGTGGCGATATCTTGCGTGGTCACGCCTTTATCTGCCATCGCTAGTCTGTCTGGAGTTACCGTTAGCTCTTGACGCGGTAGACTACGATCACTGGTGACAGCGCCGGCACTTGGTAACGCCCGAATCTCTGCCATTATTTGCTGCGCGGTTTGCTCAAGTAAACGCGGGTCGGTACTGGTCAAAGAAAAATTATAACCGGTCTCACCGCCACTCGATAAACCAACGGTAAAGCGTGCGCCGGGTACTTCTGAGAGCATGCTGCTTATTTGCCGTTCAATCTCTTGCTTAGAGCCACGCTCTGCGCGTGGGGCCAATACGATATCTAAGCCTGCGATATTTTCAGCTTTGCCGCCAGAGCTGGCTTCCATTGCCGCTTGCGCTTCGCCTACCGAGGTGAAAATATGGCTCACTTCAGGCATGGCCAATATACGCTCACTGGCCATCGCCGCCACACGTTCGGTATCTTCTAGCGCCACATCTGGCGTTAGCTCAATTTCAACCCGCGTTTGGTCAATATCATTATCAGGAATAAAGGACGTTGGTAGTAATTTCACCAAGGCAAGTGATGCTACAAACAAGAGTAATGTCGCACCCATGGTAATCCAGCGATGATGCAGCGTCCAAGAGACCACTTTTAAATACCAATCCATGAGCGCGCTTTGTTTTTCGACATGCTTTTTTTCTGGGCGCAATATATAAGCGGCCATCATCGGAGTGATAAGACGCGCGACCATTAACGATGCAAATATCGATAAGGCGGCAGTCCAACCAAATTGCCGGAAAAACTGCCCGACAATACCGCCCATAAAAGCTGTCGGTAAAAATACCGCAATGAGAGTAAATGTGGTCGCGACGACTGCTAAACCAATCTCATCAGCTGCTTCCATCGCAGCTTCATAAGGCGTCTTGCCCATGCGCAAATGGCGGATAATATTTTCAACTTCTACAATCGCATCATCGACTAAGACGCCAATGACCAATGACAGTGCTAATAAGGAGATAATATTTAAGCTAAAGCCAAATAAGTACATACCTAAAAAAGTAGGAATAACCGACAACGGCAACGCCACGGCTGCCACAAAAGTCGCGCGGATATTGCGTAAAAATAAGAACACCACGACGACTGCAAGTAAACCACCTTCTATTAGCATGCGTAACGATGCTTTGTAATCTTCGGCAATTGGCGTGGCTCTATCGTAGACTTTTTCAATATCGATATTGCCGACATCGGCTGACAGCTTGGCAAGCTCGGCGTCAACCAGCTCCATCACCTCAACCTCACTGGCACCGCGCGAACGGGTGATATTAAATGCCACCACTGTTTGCCCATCAAGCTTAGCAATCGAGCTTGGATCAGCAGCACCATCGGTGATTTGTGCCATACGTCCAAGCGCTTGCGTACCACCTGTCGGTACCGCGACTTGTAAATTGTTCAAATCACTGGCACGTTCAACCGCCCCAAGTACCCGAATAGTCTGGGTGGTTTTACCTACTTCCGCTTCACCGCCTGAGCTGTCTTGTTGAATACCAGTGATTTGTTCTGATAGCTGAGCGATAGGATATTTCAAACCGCTCAACACAATCGGGTCGGCAGCAACGGTGATTTCACGTTGCAAACCACCGATGCGGCTAACGGTACTGACCCCTGGAATATCGGATAAACGCTTGGTGACCGTATCATCGACGAACCAAGACAAATCCTCGACATTCATATTGTCAGAGGCAACCGAGTAAGTGACGACGGGAAACCCAGCCGTTGAGACTTTGGTAATGATGGGGTCATTGGCAGCAGCTGGCAAATCGCCACGTACTTCACCGACCGCCGAACGTACATCATCGACCGCTTCTTGTATGTCTTTTTCTAGGACAAACTCGGTGACCATGGTCGCGGCACCCGTTTGTAGGGTGGTACGAATATGCTTAACGCCCTCAATACTGGTGAGCTTATTTTCTATCTTTTTGGCAATGTCGTTTTCGAGCTGCGATGGCGCGGCTCCCGGCAAGGTCACCGTCACCACCACCGCTGGCAGGTCAATATCGGGGAATTGCTGCACCTTCATTTGCATAAAACCGTAGATGCCGCCCAAGGTCAGCAGCACAAACAGCAAGATGGCAACTAAAGGATTTCTAATCGAGTAAGCGGAGACATTTAAACTCATGAGCGCGCCTGCGTGGCTGTGCCAGTTTGGCTGACTGATGTATCATTGGCGGTATTTAGGCCATCAACCACACGTACCAAGTCGCCGTCGTTTAAAAAGCTACCGCCCTGCTTTACCAGTCGGCTGTCTGCTGGTAGTGGCTCTGCCAGCGCTACACTATCACCAAAGCGCTCACCCAAACTCACGCGTTGTTGCTTGATACGGCCAATGTTTTGACCGTCTTGGCTCTTAATATTGGTCACTAGCATCACGTAATCATAACCGTCATTGCTGACGATAGCGCTATTGGGCACCGTTTGCGCGCTGGTACTACCCAATAAAAACTCGCCCGTTTGGTACATGCCCGCGCGTACTTTTGAGTTTGCAGCAAGGCTAGCATAAATGGTGATTTGGCGATTATCATCAGCCGTTGGCGCAATACGATTAACCTTACCCATAACCGAATCGCCGGCTGGCAAGCTGACGCGCACTGGCGTGCCAACACTGACTTCACCAAGAAGTTTAGGATCGATATCAGCACGCCACTCTAAAATACCGCCTTTAATAATAGTAAATAAAGGCTCACCACCAGCAACCATACCGACTTCCGCCATTTTTTCACTGATGACACCGCTTACCGGTGCGACCACATTGGCATTTTTCACGCTCAAGCGCTGGGTACTAAGACGGGCTTTAGAGGCTTGCAATGCCGCCTCTGCCTGTAGTTTTGAGGTACGATAGCGATCCGCTTCTTGCCTACTGATGGCATCAATCTCAATCAATGGCAGGACACGAGCGGCATCGGCAGTTGCATTGGCAAGCGTTGCTTCGGCTTCGGCAACATCGGCCTCCGCCTGCAAGACTTGCTGCTGCATGGCATCGGTATCAAATATCGCCAGGACTTGCCCCGCTTTAACGCGATCGCCTTCTTCAACCAACACCTGCTCGATAGCCACACCATTTACTTTAGGGCTGACATTGGCGACATCTTTGGCACTGATGGTGCCGTCAGCGCTTAAGGTATTACCAATACTGTCTTGGCTTGGCATCACCGTTTCGACCGAAAGCACTGCCTGCTGATTGCTGCTCTCCTTTAGGTCAGCGTTTGCGCTTTGTGCCTTGTTAGCCGCTGGTGAATCAACACTCGCATCTTTATCGCCGCCCCAATACTTACCGACCAAAACCCCAATCACAAGGACTACGGCTAATACTGGCAATAACCACCAAGGATATTTCGATGATGATTTGGGCGCACGTGCATCCGCTTGGCGGTAAGGTGGTAGCTCAGACTCAACTGGTCGCTGTTTGTCTTCAACATCGCTCATGATAACTCTCTGTCAATACAGGCAATTAGAAAGGGTATAAAGTTAGAAAATTATAGCTAAAAAAGGGGCTATTTATGATTACAATAGTCTATAAATTTATTGAGGATAGCATATATTAAGTCATCATCTTATTTTTATATATCGTGTTTTAGCTTCGTAAGTCTGCTTCTATTAATAGTAGGATGGGCGTAAAACTGGCAAAGCGAAGCGGATAAAAATGATAACTAAGTAAAACGACTGCTTGATAAATTTGTCTAAATCAAACTTCTTTTTTAACTTTTAAAAAGCACAACGCACATCCCTAAGAATGTGCGCTATATTTATCAAGATGCTACTAACTTAATGTTTCTTAACTCGTTTATTAAAAACGATAGCCAACGCCAAGATAGGTAATATACGGATCGATATCAAGGTTGGTTTTCGCTCGAATCAACTCTTCACCACTATCGTTTTGAACGGTGATGGTCGTATCACTATCGAGTTTTGCATAGGATACAGAACCAACGCCAAACCATTTGTCATTAAAATCATAAGTCGCGCCAATTGTCACGATAGGTGCAAAGGCGCTGTCTGCTTCAACGTCGACGCTCATGCCCTGAGTCGATTTTACATTTTCTAATGCAGCGCCCGCTTTCCCATCCTTAATATTTTGGATTTGATGACCAGCCATTTCTAAATCGTTACGAATACCGTCATTGAGCTCGATATCATTAAAATAAGCATACATCACCCCTGCGCCGACATAGGGGCGAAATTTATTGACCCCAGATTTGCCAAATTGATATTGCACCCCAGCTGCTGGCAGCCACGCGCGAGCGCTTGAAGATACCCCGCCGCCTTGAGTTAAATCAGTAATGGGAATATTTTTGGAAATATCAAAATCGCCCAATAATCCGCCTGCAATACCGCTAGGACTGACTTTGCCCGAGAGCGGTGCATATACTTGCCCTTGCCCTAAAATATCAACTTTGGGCGGTATACCGGCTTTGACCTCAATCGACCAATGATCATTCATATAATAGTTAAATAACAGACCAAACGTATCGACATCATCGGCCTCAAGTCCAGTACCAGCACTGGTCCAACTCTCTAAGCCATTAATTTTGGTCGTACCAGAAACGTCACCTAATATTGTAACGTCGGACAAATCCGTTTCCGCTCCTAAACCCTTTAATGTGCCATCTATGAAGCCGAAACGGTCTTGATCTTTCACCAATACCTCTCGCACCGTTTTTACTTTTACACTGCCATTATCGGCAACCGTACCATCTTTGGCAGCGGTCGTAGTTTGCATTGGATTGGCTTTGCCTTGCGGAGAAGCGTGCAACCAACCAGCCGAAACAGAAAAGCGTTTGAAACTACCATCGGTTTTGAAATAATCAAACTCGGCAACAGCGGATTGGCTGAATAATAATGGTGCGGCGATAGCGCAAGCGAGGGTTAACGTCTTGTTCATGATACATCCTTGTAAAAAATTCAGGCCGTTAATTAAAAGCATGAATGGCACAGTAATGACGAAGCAAATCAGACAAAGCTGGCAAAATTAAGCCAATCAAACTCCTATCCTAACGTCCTGTTAGAATCGGTAAAACGACTAGAAATGTGCTGTTTTTAGAGGTTTATTTTCACCAAAAAATACATCTACAGCAGAATATTCTAGTAAATAGATAAAGCACATAGTTATGCTTCACTGCCGTAAACTGCCATACCTCAATCGTCATATCAAGAAAGTTTAGAGAACAGCTGAGTCAATATTAGTTGATGAAAATAAAAATAGAGTGTTTATTTGCGCTAATAAATAGCTTATAAAACCCATAAGAAAAAGCCATTATCTTTAAAAAAATAATGGCTTTTTTAGGAGAGTTGATGACAGAGAATTGGCTCAGTTACTAAGCAAGCGTTAATTATTAAGCATTGGTATAGCGACTGGCTTCTGGCATCCAGCGATGGATAAGTTGGCTGACGTCCGCTTTACGTGTTGGGTCAGAGATAAGATGTTTCGCTAGGCGCTGCGCAATGGCAAATAGTTGCTCATCGCGGATAAGGTCGGCCAAATAATAACCGACGTTACCGGTTTGACGTTTGCCTAACAGCTCACCGGGGCCGCGTAGCTCCAAGTCTTTTTGCGCAATCACAAAACCGTCGGTGCTGTCACGCAGCACATTTAAGCGCTCCGTACCCGTCTCTGATAACGGCTTTTGATATAACAGTACGCAGAAGCTTTTGGTCGAACCACGCCCAACCCGCCCGCGCAACTGATGTAGTTGCGATAAACCCAAACGTTCGGCGTTTTCGATGACCATTAACGACGCATTAGGTACATCAACGCCCACTTCGATGACCGTTGTGGCAATCAATAAATCTAAGTTACCCGCTTTAAACTCTTGCATGATGGCTTGTTTGTCAGCAGACTTCATTTTGCCATGTACCAAGCCAATGCGAATATCTAAGCGCTCATTTAAGTCCTCATAAGTCGCTTCTGCTGCCTGCGCATCGAGCACGCTTGATTCTTCTACCAATGAGCAAACCCAATACGCCTGTCTGCCCGCTTCACAATTGACCGCAATACGCTCAATGACTTCGTCGCGGCGGTTACGGTCAATCGTCACCGTGGTAATTGGCGTACGCCCCGGAGGCAGCTCATCAATGATAGATGTATCCATATCACCATAAACGCTCATCGCCAGCGTACGCGGAATCGGGGTTGCCGTCATAATGAGCTGATGCGGGGTGCTATTGGCCACGCCCTTATTGGTCAGGGCCATACGCTGCTCAACGCCAAAGCGGTGCTGTTCATCGATGATGACTAAGCCTAGTTTAGCAAACTGTACCTGCTCTTGAAATAAGGCATGCGTACCAACTACTATTTGCACCGTATTTTCTGCCACCGCTTCTAACGCTTCACGGCGCTGCTTGGCGGTTTGTTTGCCAGCAAGCCAGCCAACGCCGACCCCTAACGGCTCAAACCAGTTTTTAAAATTGACCAAATGCTGTTCTGCTAAGATTTCTGTTGGTGCCATGACCGCAACCTGCCAGCCACTATCGAGCGCATAGCCCGCCGCCCCCGCCGCGACCAAAGTTTTGCCTGCGCCAACATCTCCTTGTACCAGTCGGAGCATCGGAATAGAAGTCGCCATATCAGCCGTGATGTCTTTCATGACGCGTTGCTGCGCGCTGGTTAAATCAAACGGCAATGCGGCAAATAGCTTATCGGCAAGCGGGCTACTCATCGTACATTTAGGCGCTTTATGCTGATGCAATTGCTGACGGCGATATAGTAGGCTCAGTTGATGCGCGGTTAATTCTTCAATGATTAATCGCTGACAGGCAGCATGAGTGCGGGCGCTTAGTTGCGTAAGCAGCTGATATTGTCGTCCTGCATCGGTATAAGTTGGCGGCGTATGCAGCAATACTAAGGCTTCAAATATCGTTAGGTTATAAACGTTTTGATTAGCCATGTCATTAACTGCAGTTGCGTTGCCAATATTGCTTATTGAATTGTCAGGCACACGGCGCGCAAGGGTTGAGAATATATCGTCTGGAAAATCATCTTCTGCCATTGCCAATTTAGCAGGCTCAAAAGGCGCTAACGGTAAATCAGCAACCACCGCAAAGTCGGCAGGCGTAAACAAGGTCATGGGTAGACCTTGGGTGCGCACCGTTTGCAGCGCAAGCTTAATTAGCGTGCGCAGCTTATTTTGATGCAAGCCTTTAACACTTGGATAAATCGGCTGTAACCCTGTATTGACGATGGCTTCATTGCTACTGATCACTTGATATTCAGGATGATGTATCTGCTTACCGTAACGACTGACCTTTACTTCGCCAAATAATTGTAGCTGTGTGCCGAGACTCATCGTTTGCGCAAGGCCACGATAGACCTTAAAAAAACGCAGCGATATCGTGCCAGTATCATCATCGACCATCACGGTCATACCACTGCGCTTGGTATCGACATGCACCACCCGCCCAGTAATCAAAGCGGCTTGCCCATGCGCCACATCAGCTATCGATACCAATCGGCTACGATCTTCATAATCACGCGGTAGATGCAACAGCAAATCAAAAATGCGCTCGATACCTAACTGGGACAACTGCTCCGCCACTTTTGGCCCCACGCCCGCCAGTGCCGTCACCGGCATATCAAGCGCGGAAACGGGCATCTCAGGCCTTATAGTGTCTGCTGAGTTCAAGGTAGGAGTGCGGCTAACCGATGTGGGCATCAATAATCCTAATGATGGTTATGATTTAACGTATATTTGGACTTATAAAAGCTATAATCATCAACCTCTATAAAATATTTAATCATGATGATTATAACTGACAAGCGACTTACCTATGCTAAGCTATTTAACGATATGGCGTCTAGCTGATTTCTCACTAAGCGACTGATGAATGGCTTATCGTATACCTCTTTATTGCTCTATGGTGATTTTCGCGTATGTTTTTATCTACTCATTATAATGGCTATCGTCATTTAGCACGCTTGCTGCGATTTAGTATGCTTGGCATATTGGGCGTGTTTATTAGTGCTTGCCAAAGTTTGCCGCCAGTTATTGAAACCGTCGCTCCTTTAAACAAGCAGCCAAAGGTCGCCTTAGTCTTAGGCGGCGGCGGTGCCAAGGGCTTTGCTCATATTGGCGTGATTAAAGCCTTAGAAGAAAACGGTATCACGCCAACGCTAGTGGTCGGTACCAGTATTGGCAGTCTAATTGGCAGCTTATATGCCAGTGGTTATAACGCCAAACAGCTTGAACAATTGGCGTTAAATACTTCTGATAGCGAATTGACAGATTTCACCTTATCAAACCAAGGCTTTATCGAAGGTATTAAGCTTAAAAATTTTATTAATGCAAAAGTTGGCGGACGCGCTATAGAAAATTTTCCAATATCTTTTGCCGCGGTTGCTGCCGAAAAACACACGCTAAAAAAGGCCGTTTTTAGCAGCGGCGATGCTGGACTTGCAGTACAAGCATCGTGCAGCGTACCCAATATTTTTATCGCGCCGCGCATTCCTGAAAAGATTGGTAAAAAATATGTCGATGGTGGCGTGGTCAGCTTAGTACCAGTCGACACCGCCCGTGATTTAGGGGCCGATATTATCATCGCCGTTGATGTGACGGCGGCGAATGCTAATAGTCCCGCTAATAATAAAATACCGTCTATCAATTCATTAAGCAGTTTTTGGGGCTTTCTTGAGAGCAGTTTTGTCGCAAATGCCACCGCATCTGTCACTGATTCCAGTCAATCAAACACCAAGCGTTCGACAGCAATGCGCCGTGAACGTGAGCGCGCTGATATTATCATTATCCCCGATATCGGTCATATTAGCTCGCTAGATACCAGTCAACGACGCGCGCTAATGACGGCTGGCATGCAAGCCACTACCCCGCAGATTGCCGCCATTAAACAGCTTATAAAAGACAAAGCCCTGAAAGAAAAAGGTCTTGTAGAAAAGCTGCCAAGTAAATATGCCACGCTTTAATTTCAAAAGCACATTCAGCTGGTAAAAGCCATTTTACCAAATCTGAGTTAGTAAGTTGTTTATAAAAAAAGCACCACAGCCTAGACCTTAGACTGTGGTGCTTTTCGATTCGGCAAGCATTAGATAAATATCAAAAAACCAACTTATTTAACGCGTGCACGATATTTAACCACAACGGTATCATTCAAACCAACGCCTTCTAAATCCCAACGTACCGCTTTATAGTATTTTAACGGGATTTCTTGCAATTGATTATCAACCTTACCGCGTAATGGCATACGGGCAAAGGTGTTGCCGTCAGCACTACCATAAGGGAAGTCAGGAGAAACGGCACGTAGCAACTCTACTTGCTCAGGAATACTCATAGTGACAGTCATTTTACGTACGCGATCAGCGTTGGTATTGGTAAAGTAGCCTTGATATTCTAAGACATTTCCTGACTGCAGGCGCGTATTGGCATTGACTGGCACCAGCACTTCTTGACCATTTGCATCAACACTAATCAATGAGGCGGTGATTTTGCTATTGACCGCTTGCGCCGTTGAGGTGCTGGCTGGGTTGGCATTTGACTGGATTGCCACTGAATTATCAACGGCTTGCTCTGGCGTTGGCAACATTGCTGAAGCCTGCGTCACTGCCATCACGCCAACGAGCGTACCAGCGACAACATGAAATAAGCGGTGGCCGCTCCACGCACTGAATGGGTTTGCAAAATGGTTACTTTTCTTCATGACATTCATTATCCCTAGTTAATGTATCGGTAAAACAGTATAGCGGTAAAACAATTTGTTGATAAAGCGTCGGTCAACAACATGGTTATTTTTATCAATTATCTGCGTAAGCTGGTGCTAAAGCAATAGGGCTTAGCATAACAAAAAGCGTTTGGCGGTACACCAATCCCGTGTTGAGGTTGTGTATATCATCTATTTGCTACCAAGATTCATGACAGTGGCTAAAATAAAAGATAGCTCATAACGGTGTTTTTTGCTATGGTAATTCATTAGCGACACGCTTTTGCTGTCATGCTCTTTTTCTTATTCTAACAACTATTGCACCCATTATGACTACTAGCGCCATGCCACAAATTAATCCTGAATACGTACACTGGTTCCGCAACTCTGCCCCTTACATTAACACCCATCGCGGTAAGACTTTCGTGATTATGTTTGGCGGTGAGGCGGTCAATCATCCCAATTTTAGTACCTTGATTCACGACTTTGCTTTATTGCACAGCTTGGGTATCAAACTGGTACTGGTACACGGCGCGCGACCGCAAATCGAAAAAAACTTGAAAGACGCCCAGATTACCTCCCCCTTGCATAAAGATATTCGCGTGACCCCACGCGTTGCTATGCCCGCTATCTTACAAGCGGTTGGTGCGATTCGTTTGCAAATCGAAGCCCAACTATCGATGGGCTTAGCAAACTCACCCATGTATGGCTCGCGCATTGACGCGGTTTCGGGTAACTTTGTCACCGCGCGTCCTTACGGGATTCGTGACGGCGTTGATTATCAGATGACTGGTGAGGTGCGCTCAATCGATGTCGAAGCCATTAAAAACAACCTGTTACATGACCATATTGTGATTTTGGGGTCGATGGGTTATTCAGCGACTGGTGAAGTTTTCAATTTATTGGCGGAAGATGTGGCGCTTAGTGCGGCTGTGGCGCTCGGTGCTGATAAGCTGATATTCTTAGGCGAAGAAGCCGGCATCAATCATGACGACCGTTTATTACGTGAGATGATTCCAAATGAAGTCGACCGCTTTTTACGCGATCGTGATTTGAATTGCGAGATTAATTACTTCTTAAGCTGCGCCAGTAATGCCTGCCGTCAAGGCGTACATCGTACCCATATCATCTCTTATGCCAAAAATGGCGCGTTACTCGAAGAGCTGTTTACCCGTGATGGTTCTGGCACCTTGATTAGCCATGACCCGTACGAAGAAATTCGCCGTGCTGATATCGACGATGTGGTTGGACTGCTTGAACTACTAACCCCGCTAGAACAACAAGGTATCTTGGTCAGCCGCTCGCGCGAGCGCTTAGAACAAGAAATTGACCACTATAGCGTCATTGAGCGTGATGGTATGATTTTGGGTTGTGCCGCGCTTTATCCACTGGATGCAGATTCAGCCGAAGTCGCTTGTGTGGCGGTTCATCCTGAATATCGTAGTGGCAACCGCGGTGCTGACCTGCTGGCGTTTTTGGAGCAACAAGCGCGCAGCCATGGTTTGCATAAGTTGTTCGTCCTGACCACCCGCACCGCGCATTGGTTTGTCGAGCAAGATTTTGCGGAAGTTGATGCTGCTGCTCTACCGGAGGCGCGCCGTGAAAAATATAATAACGGTCGCAATTCTAAAGTCTTCCAAAAAACACTTTAATTTAATAATACTATAAGTAATTAGCGATTAATCATCAACTGGCCGAATTAGCGCACAGCAAAAAGCCCTCATACACTATGAGGGCTTTTTTATTGTTTTTAACCGCTTTAAACTAAAGGGGTAAAAAAACTAATAACGCCTTATTTTACTTTTAATAGCTCAACGGTAAAGATAAGCGTGCTGTTAGGCTCGATACCAGCATTACCTGCTTCGCCATAAGCGATATCAGATGGAATATAAAATTCGTATTTGCCACCCTCTTTCATCAACTGTAGGCCTTCTGTCCAGCCAGCGATGACTTGGTTTAATGGAAATTCAATCGGCTCACCGCGCTCATAAGAGCTGTCAAATACCGTACCGTCAAGCAATTTACCTTCGTAGTTGACTTCGACCACGTCAGTCGCTTTTGGTGATTTACCAGTACCAGCGGTCAATACTTTATATTGCAAACCAGAAGCGGTGGTTTTCACGCCTTCTTTTTTACCATTTTCTGCTAAGAATGCCGCACCTTTGGTTTTGTTATCTTCAGCTTTGCCTTCCATCTCTTTGACGAACTTTTCTTCTTGTTCTTTTTGATAAGTCATCAACACTTCTTGCATTTGCTCTTGCGTCAATGCTGAATCTTTACCTTCGTAGCCATCGCGGAAGCCTTTTTCAAAGGTATCAAGGTTCAGATCGCCGACCGCTTCTTTATTACCTTCTGCCATCATATAACCCAAGCTGTAACCCACTTTTTCATTGGCTGGGCTTTTTTCAGTCACTGAAACGCTTTTGCTGGCGCTTTCTTTATTGCCATTACTAGCGTTACAGCCGGTAACTAATAACATCGCACTAGCAAGGGCACTAATGCTTAAGGTAGTAATTTTTTTCATAGAATACTCTCAAATTGTAAGGATAGTGGCGAGATGTCACATTGTTCTATCATAGCAAATCTTAGTTTTAGGAGCTACGATTCCCTTGAAATTATCGGTCAAATGTACAGTCTGTGTTAATATCTGCCGCCAAATTAACAACTTATCACACAACTATAGTAAGCCGTTAAGCTTTCTGTCTTTAAATACCTCATTACATCAGCTAAGCTAAATTGGTTAAGGTAAGAAGTAACAGAACGTAGATTTTGTTAACAATCTGCACAGAATGTTGGCTAGGGTCTTATAAAAAACACTTCTTGAATAATATCAATTAAAAATATTAATAATTAGGTATGGGTTCGTTACCAATAATCAGGCTTATATTGTAGAGCAGAGATTATTCGATAAGGAATGCATGATCATTAAAGGAGGACAGGATGAATCCAATGTATACATCGTTCAACGGTTATCTGGGTGGCCCTATTGGTTCCATCATCGGCGCTATTTTAATTTTTATCATTGGTTGGCTTGTGGCACTGGGTATCGCTGCCCTTGTACGTGGTGTGTTGTCAAAAGTAAATCTTAACCAACGCATGAATTCTTCAACCGGTAAAAGCTACGATTTAGAAGGCATTATCTCAAAAATCGTCTTTTGGTTTATTTTCATCATTGCGATCTCAGGCGCGTTAAGTCAGCTGAATCTAAATTCTATCTCAGCGCCATTCGCTAATATGGTCAATCAAGTCTTGACCTTTATTCCAAACCTTATCGCCGCGATTGCTGTTGGTGTGATTGGTTGGGTCATTGCGACCGTTGCGCGTACTGCCATTAACGCAGCATTAGCAAAAACCTCGATGGATGAGCGTTTAAGTGCCAAGGCAGGCGTAAAACCAATGAGCAGCACCATTGCTGATATGGTTTACTGGTTCATCCTTTTGGTTGTATTGACCATGGTACTTGGTCAGTTAGAGCTTGATGGTTTATTTGCGCCATTGACCAATATGGTTGATAAAATCTTTAGCTTTATTCCTAACATTCTTATTGCTGGTGTGGTCTTTGTGGTGGGTTATATCATCGCCAAAGTCGTACGCGGCATTGTCACCAACTTAGTTTCTACTTTCGATGTACAGAAGCTTGCATCAAAAGCAGGTCTAAGCGAACAAAACAGCTTGCCTAATATCGCAGGTTCATTAGCGTTTTTAGTGGTTATCATCCCAACGATTATTGCTGCTTTAAATGCGCTAAAAATCGATGTGATTGCGCGCCCTGCAACTAACATGCTGAACAAAATCATGGAAGCGTTGCCAAATATCTTTATGGCAGCAGCGATTTTAATCGTGACCTTCTATGTGGTACGTATGGTCGCTAACATCATCAAAGGTTTGATCGAAAATACTCAAATCAATCAGTTGCCTGCGAAAGTTGGTCTGCAAGAAACCATGGGTGACAAGAAGGTTTCTGATCTTGTCAGTTATGCGATTATCTTCTTTGCCATGCTATTTGCTGCTATCGCTGCCGCTGATCTATTAGGTTTCGAACCTATCTCAGCCATCATCGCTATGTTTATTGCTTTTGGTGCCAATATTATTTTAGGCGCAATCATTCTGTTCATTGGTTTTTGGCTTGCCAACATCATCGCTGGTGTCGTTGAGCGCTCTGAACAAGGTTCACAGTTCTTAGCAAACATTGTACGTGTCTTAATCATGGGCCTAGTATTGGCGATGGGTCTAAAAGCGATGGGTATCGCTGATTCTATCGTTAACTTAGCATTCGGTCTAACTTTAGGTGCGGTTGCGGTTGCATTTGCCCTATCATTTGGTCTTGGCGGTCAAGAAGCAGCTGCTCGCTTCCTCCGTAAAATGCAAGATAAGATGGACAGAGAACGTGACGAAGCAAAAGCGAAATCTGCTCTAACACCAAACTCATCTACGCAAGATAAAGTTGCCGCGTCAGTGCGTGAGAATACGCCAACGGCTAAGCCTGCGACAACGTCAACTCCTGATATTCATACCGATATCGTTGATACAACACGGGTGAATACGGACACGATCAATACTTCTGACATCAACAATACTGCCAACACTAACGTAAACAACAACGTTAATGACGGTAGTATCACTGATGATGATATTGCTAACAATAACATCTTGCCTGGTAGCGGTTTATACGACGATACCAATAATAAATAAGCAGTAATTATATTTTAAAGACAAAAAAGACAGCCTAGGCTGTCTTTTTTTATACGCGTTTATAAATATTTCTAACGAGGTATAGTGAGTGATAAGCAATATCGATACATCACGCACTGCTGATATCAATTTTTCTTGCTTGCTGTGCCTACGCAGACAGAGGCTACAAAAAATTGATATCAGCAATACCTTAGCGTTTTTAGGATATTTTGACTATAGCTAGAACAAAGCGGATTTTATGTTTGGTTCTGCTCCCACTATCGGTTTAGATTTTGCTGTTCCAGCTGCTGTATTTGTTTGGTCAGCTGGCGCTCGCGTTGGCTCATGGCAGCAACTGGTTGTATCCATAAATCGATATCAATGAAGGTGTCATTTGCCTCCTTAATGAAATCTATACCCAATACAATCACGTGATGCAGCTCCGCTATCGGTAAGCGCGTGGCCGCATCCAAAGCGATTTTCGCAAGATTTGGTTGAATAGCCTGTTTACTATGTTGCCCTTTGACATCTTGCCCATAAAATATCAGCACATAGTGCCGACCTAAAGACTCATAGGAATGTTGATGGACGACATAACCTTGTTCTCGTAATGGTTGTTGTTGTTTGGGATGGCGATACAAGGTACGAATCAGCTCATGCCGTGAAAATAAAGACTCATCGAGTATTTGCTGCTGCCAATATGCAAGATTTATTGCCGAGAAATCTTGCTTATTCTTTTTTTGCCCATTATCGCTATACCGCTTTAACATTTGGCTAATCATTTGCGACCATAACATAGCCGCTTGCGCCATATGCTGCTGATACATTTGGCTGGTGGTACTCTGACTTTTTTGCGCTAGCGCCATCGCAATCAAGGCGGAATTTGGTTTATCTTGCATCTTATATTTAATCAGCGCGTTGTCTATAGCGATAGCTTGCGCAAATACGGCAGGGTCATTTAGGAAATCAGCAATCATCCCCTCTTCAGACTTAAGACTATCTATACGGCTATTATCAGTATGTTGCCACTGCCCTAAACGATATTGCAAATACCGCCATAGCTCGCATGGCGTATGTAATGCCCTTAATATCAATTGCCAATCATGCCAGCCAAACACCTGTAATGGCGGTTCGCTTGCATGTATTTCTGAACTTAAACCGTCTATAAACCCATTGCCAATAAGGTTATTTTTTACACGTTTACTTGTGTTCTGATAAATGTTTCTAAATTGAACATCAAAAACCACAGCATATGTCGTCGCTTCTATCTTATCTTTGTACCTAGTTAAATAGTCGTTGCGCCATGCCGAAATCGATTCAATAGCCGTTTTACGTACGTTTTCAATATGTCCTGCGACAATATCTTCAGGTAAATAAATGCTTAGATTTAATAGCTGCAACTGACCTAGGGGCAATTGATAGTCGTATTTTTGCGCCTTATATTGGCCGTTATAACTAGTGACAAGCGCTTGAATAGTAGGCAGTTCAATCTCTAATACTTCAGATTGCAGGTAACAGGCTAACTCATCGCCAAGATAACCTTCATCAGATATCACCGTAGTCAAATTGGACACAGCCGCAACCTTTTCTTATTAAATAAATATAGCAATGTATACCTTGTCATAACTTTTGACGATAAATTGAACAACATAAACGCCATTATACCTAGTCGCATTCATCGCAGTGAGTTGTTATGATGACATAAAAGCTAGCAGCTTTGCACCGCGTTTACTGGGCTATCAATTGCCATCGCATTTGGCTTGCTTAATATTTTCATTTATATAATAACACTCGGATGATAACAAGGAATGAACATCATGAAACGCTTTAAAGAAAAAACCGTCATCGTCACAGGCGCAGGCTCAGGTATCGGCCGCGCAACCGCCATTCGTTTTGCTCAAGAAGGCGCTAACGTGGTGTTAGTCGGACGCACCGCTGCCACCTTAGAGGAAACGGCAAAAGCGTTCCCACAAGATCGCACTTGGATTCATACCGACAATTTTTTGACCGTCGTCTGTGATATCAGCGTAGAGGCTCAAGTACAAGAAATGATGAAAAGAGTCGTCGATAAATTTGGCAAAATCGATGTCTTGGTAAACAATGCCGGCAAAGCCATGCAAGGGAAAATCACTGAGCTGTCTTCTGAAGATTGGAAATTGGCGATTGATGTCAATTTAAATGGCACTTTTTATGTCTGTCAGGCTGCCATGCCGCATTTGATTGCGAGTAAAGGCAATATTATCAATGTCTCGTCGCTGTCTGGCGTCGGTGGCGACTGGAATATGGCGGCTTATAATGCGGCCAAAGCCGGTATCAGCAATCTGACGCGTACGCTCGCGCTAGACCACGGCGCTGATGGCGTGCGCGTCAACGCTGTCAATCCAAGCGTGACAGCAACCGAGATGACCAGCGCTATTCAAGATAACGACAGCAAAACCGATAAGTTTTTGGACCGCTGCCCACTTAAGCGTATGGCGAAACCAGAAGATATTGCCGCGACCATTACTTTTTTAGCCAGTGACGACGCCGCTATGATTACCGGTGTTAATTTGCCCGTTGATGGCGGAGTTAGTGCTTCTAATGGGCAGCCGCATTTTTAGTAGCCAATCACCGACCAGAACCACTTCATAGCAAACTTAAATGTTTAACATTAAAAAAGCCTCTGATAGTTGGGCTATCAGAGGCTTTTTGGTTGCAACCGTTATTAGAAATCATAAAAGCGTTACTCAGCTAAATGATTGATATCTTGTAATGGCTGCGATAAGCGCTCAGGATATCGTGGTACTACCCCGCGATACTGCGCATAAATTTTTGGCAAATCGACGTCGATATTACCGGTCGGATAGACAGGCGACATAAAGCGTATTTCCTTGGTTTTATAATCCATGGCTACGGGCAAAATTGGCACGCCGGCACCTAATGCCAAATAATAAAAACCTGTTTTCCAGTCTTTGGTATATTGGCGCGTACCTTCTGGTGCTAGGCCTAAAAATAGCGGTTTGCCAGTCTTAAATTTATCGATACTCGCTTGCAGCACCGAGCCTTTATTACCGCGGTCAATAGGAATGACGCCAATCCACTTTAACATCTGCGCAAATACCGGCACCTTAAATAGTGTATGTTTGCCCATGATGCTAATTTTTAAATCTAGGGCAAATAAGCTTGGTATGGCGTAAATACCATCGACGTTGGAGGTATGCGGCAGCGCCAGAACCACCGCCTGCGAGATATTTGGAATCTCACCAACGGTGCGCCAGCCTGCTGCTTTTAACAATGCCGAGCCAATTTTTGGCGCAAACTTATTACCACGTTTTGGTACTAAATCACCCAGCTGCTTTTTGCTCAAACTTGGTAGTACTTTTGAGAGCGTAGGATTAGAAGCAGCCACTTTAGAACGCTTAAAAAACTTTGATGTCATGACGGCACCATATAGTAAAAGATACCTCTATAATACCATTAAGCGTCTGCTACTACATTGAATTTTATAGATTTTTACCGCCTGCCAGCTTAGTTTTTTATCTACTTATATATAGTGAGTGAAAAGTAATATCGATACATCACGCACTGCTGATATCAGATAACTGCTAAATTACCTTTATGCTCAAGCCATGACTTACGATCAGACGCGCGTTTTTTGGCGAGCAACATATCCATGACACTATTGGTTAATATCATATCGTCCATATCTAACTGTACCAAACGGCGGGTATCGCGGTTCATGGTGGTCTCGCGTAGCTGTTCGGCGCTCATTTCACCCAAACCTTTAAAGCGCGTAATTTGGGCTTTTTTATTGCCCGGTACATTGGCCAATATGTGCTCAAGTTCTGACTCATCTAACGCATAATGTACTTCTTTACCGACATCAACGCGGTACAGCGGCGGCATCGCGACGAATAAATGACCTGCATCAACCAACGCTGGGAAATGCTTAACAAATAACGCACAGATAAGCGTGGCAATATGTAAACCATCAGAGTCAGCATCAGCCAAAATACATATTTTGTCATAGCGCAGCTCAGATAAATCATCCGACGCTGGATCAACGCCAATCGCGATCGCAATATCATGAATCTCTTGGCTTGATAATACCGTATCTGACGACACTTCCCACGTATTTAAAATCTTACCGCGCAGCGGCAATATCGCTTGATAGTGACGGTCGCGTGCTTGCTTGGCACTACCACCTGCCGAGTCCCCTTCGACCAAAAACAGCTCTGCGCCGTCACGTAAATCACCGCGACAGTCCGCTAATTTACCAGGTAATGCTGGCCCTTGAGTGATTTTTTTACGCGCCACTTTTTTGGCTGATTTTAGGCGGCGACCCGCTTTATTAATCGCCAATTCTGCAATCTGTGTGCCCATCTCGGCATGTTGATTGAGCCACAAACTAAAAGCATCTTTTGCCAATGTTTGCACCGCGCCCGCCGCTTCACGACTAGAAAGCCGCTCTTTGGTTTGACCAGAAAACTGCGGTTCAGAAAACTTCAGCGACAAGATATAATTGACGCCGTCCCAGACATCTTCGGCCGTTAATTTAACATTACGAGGCAGTAGATTATGAATATCGCAAAACTCACGTAGGGCCTCTAAAATACCGGTACGTAAGCCATTAACATGCGTACCGCCCTGCGCGGTTGGGATAAGATTGACATAGCTTTCTTGAATCGGCGTGCCACCATCCGGCAACCAAGACAAAGCAAAGGTGATAGCCGCACGCTCACCAGCTTTGGCTTCATGATTATAATAAAATGGTGCTTCTGGTAAGGTTTCTAAACCATCTAGCTGCTCGTTTAGATACTCAACCACCCCATCGGTAAATTGCCAAACGACTTTTTCATTATTGATATCATCGACAAACTCAATTGTCAGACCAGCGGCTAGAACCGCTTTGGCTTTTAGATTGTGTTTCAGCTGCTTAACGTTAAACTTTGGCGTATCAAAGAAACTACCATCGGCCCAAAACTTAACTCTAGTGCCACGCTTACGTTTATTCGAGCTAACCGTTTCGGTTAAAGAGGTGACCGCTGCGCCATTCTCAAAGGCCATCTCGAACTGCGTGCTATCGCGCCAAACCGTTACTTCAACTCGCGTTGAGAGTGCGTTGACGACAGAGATACCCACACCATGCAGACCGCCCGACACCTCATAATTGGAGGTCGAAAACTTACCACCCGCATGCAAACGGGTCAAAATCAGCTCAATACCTGATTGACCAAATTCAGGATGGATATCGGTTGGCATACCGCGGCCATCATCTTCGACCGATAGCGAGCCATCACTGTGCAGCTGCACCTTGATGGTTTTTGCATAACCCGCCAACGCTTCGTCGACTGAGTTATCAATGACTTCTTGAGCTAAATGATTGGGGCGCGTGGTGTCGGTGTACATTCCAGGGCGACGGCGGACAGGCTCCAGCCCTTCTAAAACTTCTAACGATTGCGCATTATATTGACTCACAAATGCATCCTTAATTATTCATGTGCGATTAATTCTATTAACCCATTATAACGAAAAATAGTAGCCTTAAGGTCAATACTCATTTGCTTACGTCAGATAATGTCGTTTAGTTAAATCCGTGTGAGACTCTGCAGCATCTCAATCACCGTAGGTAATTGCTCATTGAAGTCACTAAAGCGATGATCGCCGCCCACTTGCATCGTTACGCTTGCGCCTTGTGTTTGATAAAACTGTTTAGATAATTCAGGATTGAGCAGCTCATCTCCTTCTTTGATGAGGACAGCAATTTTATTAGGATAATTAACGGTTGATAGTTGGTGCGCTGCAAACCAGCGTAAATCTGCTTGGGTAATATCCCAACCGCCCGCTGTCGCATGAATAACCTGCTTGCCCAAATCCTCGTCTTTAACATTGTTTTTCAGCGAATAATCTTTGGCAAACCGCTGCAAAGTAATATGGGGCTGGATGCTGGGATTTAATAATAGCGCTGGGCAACCGGTATGATTGCTAACCACAGTAGAAAAATAACCACCCAATGAGCTACCGACCAGTACGGTAGGAAAAAATTTATTTGGCTTATCTTGCGCCCTTTTATTTTGACCGTCTAAACGTTCAATTAACGACAGGATTTGCTTAAAAACTTGCTCAGGGGTCTTGTTCAAATCTGGTCGTAATACCTTGATATCGGGATGATACTTTTGGCAATAATCCTCCAATAATTTGCCTTTTGTAGAGTTGGCATCACTGTCTAAGCCATGGATATAAATAATATTCACGTAGAATCTCACTGATTGGTTTTGTTATGATTGCTGTATATGGCGGTGCAAAACTTAGCATAGCACTGACGCCACAAAAACAGTAACGATAAAATGGCACAGTATTATTCACTATTTGCGCCATAATAGTATTTACGGTGAGACGAGACAAGCAATCGGGCAAGTTAAAGGAATGACATAATAGCGATGGAGCCGCCATGAATCAGCAGTTTGAACTGTTCGAGATTGCCAATCCATGCATTGGTGTTTGCCAAAGTAATAAAAAGGGCTACTGCTTTGGCTGCCTGCGTAGCCGTCCTGAGCGCCAGTTATGGCATGAGATGACCACCGAACAGCGCCGCGAAGTACTACGGCTTATAGCAGGGCGTCGGCAACGTATCGAGCAGCTGCGACAGCGTAAAGGCGAGCAATTGGGCTTTGATTTTGACGAGGAAATAGAAACAGGTAGATTGTTTTAACAAAGAAACAAGTTAATATATACTTAAACTTAATAGGCAATAATGTAAAATAACTACATAGTATCCTATTGAAATTTATTTTATTATCACTATATATAAGTAAATGAATATTGATAAATCAAGTAGTTTTAAGGATAAGGTAATGAATCATACTGTCACGCCTGATACAAAAGACACAGTGAAAAACTCGCGCCAAATTGAACACCTTTACGCTGGCGTCGATACCCAAGACGGTGCTGGGGTTAAGCTGACACGGGTACTGACCCAGCAGCTACAAGAGCGCCTTGACCCGTATTTGATGTTAGATAATTTTAAAAGCGACAACCCAGATGACTATGTGGCCGGTTTCCCGAATCATCCGCATCGTGGTTTTGAAACCATTACCTATATGCTTACTGGCCGTATGCGCCACCGCGATAGCGCCGGTAACGAAGGGCTATTAAAAAATGGCGGCGTCCAATGGATGACGGCGGCGAGCGGTGTGATTCATTCAGAGTTGCCTGAACAAGAAAACGGCGCAATGGAAGGTTTTCAGCTTTGGCTTAACCTACCTGCCAAAGATAAAATGAATGACCCTTGGTATAAAGATTTTCAAAGTGACGATTTGCCAAAATATAGCACGGAAGATGGCGTAGACGTTACGGTAATTGCGGGTCAATCGCATGGTATTGAAGGCGCGGTCACACGCGACATCACTGAGCCGAGTTATTTGGATATCCATCTACCAGCAGGAACGAGTTTTAGTCAGGCGATTCCGGCTGACCATAATGCTTTTGCTTTTGTCTACCGCGGTACCATAGAGATTGCAGGCGAAACGGTACCAACTAAAACCATGGCTATTCTTGAAAATAATGCTGATACTGATGGCGTTACCATTACAGCCGATAGTAGTGAGGATACCAAAGTGATTTTAATCACTGGTCGCCCACTAGGCGAACCGATTGTGCAATATGGTCCTTTTGTCATGAACAGTCAGCAAGAAATCATGCAAGCGGTTGCTGATTTCCAAAGCGGTAAGTTTGGTGAAGGTGCTTAAAGTTTAGCTATTAGCTAAGCATTAGCGCTGTTTATTTAAATACTCTCTTGAATGTTAAAGCCCGTATTAGTTCGCCAATACGGGCTTTTTTGATGATAAGAAAAGCAAATCTACTGCTTTAACCAACTACCTAGCCGCACTGAATAACAGTCCCATCACCTAGAATGACTCATTGGCAAACTTAAGCCACATCAACTTGGCGTTCACGGCGATAGTGACGTAACTGATGCTCCAAGCGCCGACCCTCACTAAAAGCGGATACCCGCTTTAAATAGCCAATGATACGCGTGGCATGATCAACATCGTTTGAGCCACAAGCCTCACAGTGATAAAGGGTGCGCTTATCAATATGCTGACACTCATTGCAAATGGTGATACGCACGTTAATACAAAAGTACTGACACCC
This sequence comes from Psychrobacter sp. SHUES1, assembly GCF_001652315.1. Lineage (NCBI taxonomy): Bacteria > Pseudomonadati > Pseudomonadota > Gammaproteobacteria > Moraxellales > Moraxellaceae > Psychrobacter > Psychrobacter sp. SHUES1. The sequence continues at coordinate 28,853 of NZ_LXWA01000051.1, forward strand.
TGTGGTTGCCGCAATATCTAATAATTTACGATACTGCTGCTTATCGAGAGTTTCGTCCAAATTCAAGTGTAAGGCCGAGCCACCATCGAGCCACTGCGTGAGCTCACGCCCATGCAGCATAAACTTATCCAAGGTATTGGTTATTTCATCCTCTACCAGATACAGATAAGAGTTATAGCATTCTCGCTGCACCTCATAGCCATCTCGTTTGTCCCATTTGGCATTTTTAACGCCTAAGTTTTCTGCGGGTACAAACTCAGTATTAAACTTCAAACCATATTCTATGCTAGCTTTACGATTTTCATCATAAATGGTTTTTAGGATATTATTAACGAAGGTATGATATTGCTGATTATTACCAACTACTATGCCTTGACTCTCCGCCGCTTCTGCCATGCCGTTGATACCGAGCGTCAAGAACTGCTTATCTAGTTGAATAAACCCTGCATCATAAACAGGTAACATGCCAGATGCTTGATATTGTTCCATCAGCTTACGATAACTGACCTGATACTTATGGATTTTTTGTACCTCTGCAGCCAAATCTTGTCCATTTTGAATCATACGATTCAGATTAAGGGTAATAACATTGATTGAGCCAGTAGCCACACCACCTGCGCCCAAAGTATAAGAGAAACTGTGATCAGTGATTTCATTACGCAGACGACAACAAGAGGCTAAAGAATCCGGATTATCACTTTGATAAATAAAGAAGCTGTTTTTTTCTGCCAACTCGGTCGCTAGCATATCGGCATATTCTTCATCTTTACATTTACCGTTTTCGGTTAGCATGGCGCAGGTAACGACTGGAAAGGTTAAGATTGCTTGCTTACGCTCTTCATTAAACCAGGTTAAAAAATACGCCTGTAGCTGTTTAATCGTTTCCCAGCACGGTCTTTCACCATCAGGAAAGACAAAGTTGGCAAACATGGCATCAAAATAATATTCGTCGTATAAAGAGATATTCCAAAACGCGCTCTGATAACCACGCGCCGCAGCAGGTTGATTAATGGAATAAACCACTTGCTGGAAACAGTTTTCAATCAATGATTTATGCGTGGTTAAATAATCACTACCATGGTCCCTGCGAGCAAAGTAATCGAAATAGGCAAGAAACTCAACCGTCGCCACTGCGCCCGCAAACTGTGAGCTAATGGCAAATATCAAGTTAATGAAAGAGCCACAAAACGACGCTAAGTGCTGCGGCGGACCTGCCTCACCGCCCAATTTCTTTAGGCCATCCAGCAAAAATGGATATAATGATACTGAGACGCAGTAAGGTTTTAGGCTAGTCTCGTCATGTACATAAATTTCATGAGCTTCGATTTGACGCAAATACTCATCTGCCAAATGACCATCAAAACATGCGCGAATCTGCTGTTGTACTTGACTGCGATTAACCTGAATAAAGTAATCTTTCATAATTTCGCTTTCTAACGTGGCGATATTCTTGACCGTCACGTTGGCATTGGCGTCTACATGAGAGCCATCTGCCGCATTATTGGCTTGCATATAATTTTTGATAAAAAACAATTTATCGCCCAACTGCTCTGAATTCAACTTACTCATAATTCCTCCAAAACAAATGATTTAATACTTCATCGTTAGTACAATCGATAAACCTTTGATTAGTGGTTGGAGTGTCTAGACCTCCAAGCTCCATAATCCATGGTCCTGTTTTTAGATAAGTTAGCTCCGCTTGCAAACTGGACGGTATGGCATCCAAGCCTGTGTACAGTGCCGTTTTCAATCCGGAGTGTCGAACCTGCTTGAGCGCAGACACCAAGGCGGACGGTTGCCATTCACCACCCATAAACAGCACGCAGCTTACGAGACCTTTATAGCATTCCAATAACCCCGCTAAAAAGTCATCAGTTAAAGGCGTACCTTTCTCTTTTTTCCACGTGTCAGCACGACTACAACCTCGGCACATTAAAGGGCAGCCAGCAACGGTCAACGCTAAGCTAACCTCTGTTGGTACTTCTTGAAAAACAATGTCATATTCAACAATATTCAACATCACTACCCCTTAAACCAAATCGCGGAGACCTATATATAGTATATACACCTTAATAATAACACAATATGTGGGATATATAATTTAAATACTGCTCAGTAACCATATCTAAATCAATCATTTAGCTATAAGAAACACACCAAAAATCTACTATTTAAGCGATTAATTAGAAGAAAATTGAGAAATTATTTGGAATAAAATAATTTTTAAAGATAGGTTTGAAATCTATAGATGTGAAAAACAGAGGTAGTAAGGAGTATTTTTAAATAAAGAAAAACCCTTTCATAAAGATATATGAAAGGGCTAGAAAGAATTTACTATAACTTCAGATAAGTAAAGTAAGCATTGGTTGGAGTAGGCAAGCGATATTTCTTTATATAAATCCCGCAGACAAAGAAAACCCCCTTACGCATTCACGTAAGGGGGTTTTCAGGAATAGAGAGCTGACGATGACCTACTCTCACATGGCCGGAGCCACACTACCATTGGCGCGATGATGTTTCACTTCTGAGTTCGGGAAGGGATCAGGTGGTACCATCATGCTATTGTCGTCAGCAAAGGGGGTTAGATATGAGTCTGTGTGTTTAATGACTAGTGTCATCTTAATCCAACTGAATCAAGGATTAAGGTGATATCGAAATAATTAGACTTGA
>NZ_LXWA01000052.1:0-31035 GCF_001652315.1 Psychrobacter sp. SHUES1
TAAAAAGACTTAAACTGTCGATACCGCAGTTGATGAAACAGTACCAAGATGGTCATCATCTCTGATACACTTATCTTGCATGCTCTTAGCCGTTGACGGCCCGTTGCGATTAAGTGAGCCTCAAACTCAGGTTTGAATTGCTGATAAAAGTCGTCAATATGGCAGTATAGTTCGGTTAGGTTGTCCATGTAAGAAGTCCTTTTTGCTTAAGTGGTCTTGGTAAACTTACTTTAGCAACTTTGGACTTCTTTTTTCTTCTTTTTTTGGTGGTGTGTCAAAAAGTATGCTGGTTAAAACTTGAACAATTTTTGAAGCCTTGAAAGCCCTATAGAATCAGAGAACTTAGCATAGATTTCTTATTGACTTCTATCGCCAGCATACTTTTTAGAACACCACCCTTTTTTTGAGCCCTTATCCCGAACTGGGGTTAAATAATACTCTTAAAACCCCACTCTCAACTTATTTTTCTAAGGTATTGGTTTACTTAGTTTTTAAAATTTCAGTTAAAACAATTAAAATTTTAAATTCTATAAAAATCAAAGGCCTACGATAAGTTGAGATTGGCGTTCTTAAAGCACTTACTTACGCCCACGCTTCCAGCTGAAGCCCCAATTAAAAGCTTTGTCCATTTCTTGGTGACCTTGAAAATATTGATTGATACGCTCAACATTGATACTGCCTTGCTGATTCACCAAACGCGCAATTGCGCACATCGGCAAATTACTTGTGCCTTCTGTCAAACGAGTTTCAATCGGTGACTGCTCGGGTACATGAATGGTCACGACACCATCGGTTTGCGCCCAATTTGGTACGCCTTCGTAAATAAAAGCAAAGATAAAGACTTCTTCAATCTGCGACCACTGTTGCCCGTTGATATCGAGCCACTCACCGCCGCTGACTTGTCCGGTTCTATCATCGGCACGGAGCAACACATAAGGCGCTGATTGTAACTTACCAAAGCGATTGCCCAAGGCCTGAATCAGCGTCTTTTCGCCATTTTTCAGATGAATCATCGCCCCGACATCAAGGTCAATACCGCCCGCTTTATGCTGTTTAAATAAATCGCCGAGCAAGCCTTTTTTGGGGGCTGATTTATCGCTATTTGGGCGCTGATTCCAGTTAAGGTTGACAGAGATTTTACCAAAATCATCGCGTTTCTTTAGATTGATGCTAGATTGGTTCTTGGTTAAGGTGATTTTACTGAGATTAATTGACGGATTTTGAGCAGCGCTAGGAATTGGCGGCGGCGTAGTTGTTTGCGGCGCACTACCCGCTTTTTGCGTGTTGATTGGCTTTTGTGTATTGATTGGTTGAGCTTGAGTTGGCGCTTCATCGGCAATCTCAACACCGAAATGCTCAGACAACGGCTTTAAGCCACCTTCAAAACCTTGGGCGATAAAACGGAACTTCCAGCTACCTTGGCGACGGTAACATTCCGCTAAGATAATGGCTTTTTCATTACGTCCGGCGGCACTTAACTGGCAAGTCATCAGCACTTGGCTGCCTTGTAGAACCTGAATATCCACATCACCAACTTGCGCCAGCGTTTGCGCACTAGAAAACGCAAGGGCAATCTTCTCAATACTCGCTGGCTGCGCAGGTAAATTAATATCAAAAAATCCATCGCTATCATGTCCACGGAAACTTACACTGCCATCATCGCTACGCGTCTGCCCATAAAATATCATGTCGCCATCGCCGCGTACTTTACCGTTAGTGGTCAGGCGATAAGCGGCGCAATCAATGGCACTTTGGCTTAAAATACGGATGCTAATGTTATCGGTTGGCAGCGGCGCATTGGCACCAGCAATCAGTTTTTGAGGTTGACTCATCATTTATCCTTTAGGTTATTTATTATTTGTTGATATGGATGCTGTTGACTATCGCACTATAGTAGCATGGATAACAGCTGATTTTTACAGCGCACGCCCGTTCAACAAAGCATTAACCAGCCGGCAAAAACATTTTTACAAATCCTTAATGCTATTTTGTTAGCAGCATTTATAACGCTTAGCATTTGTATATAATAGCCTCTATTTTAGGTAATATGATAACGCGCTGAACGACTGACCCTCTTCAAGACTCAATTCTAGTTGTTGCACTCTATAAATTTTAATAACGCTGAGAGAATTATGAAACCCCCTGCTAACCAAAGCCCTCATACAACGTCTACTACGCCATCTGCCGTTTGGTTAGCGGAAGGTCAGTCAAGCCAGCGTGATATGCTCGCCAGCCTACAATCCTTCAAAGCCCAATCTGAGACGCCATTTAACATTATCGCGTCACACCGCCATAATAGACCTGAGATTTTTGAATTTGCTGATAGCGTTTACCGTGAGCCCTCTGCAAGCGCCATAGATAGCGATGAGCAAGCAATGTTTGAATCTGCTAAGCCATTGATGCCGCGTTGGCAGTTTGTCTTAGAGCAAGCCAAAAATAACAACGTTAAAGTGCTACTCACGGGGCGCAATGGCATTGATTATGAAGCGCATCGTCAGGCATTTGAGGCGGCGGGCATTCGTTTATTGACTGGCGCGACGAGTGTGGCGGCGTTAGAAGCGATAGATGACAAATTTGCCTTTATGCAGCAGTGTCATGAGCATGATATTCCCGTCGCCGAAGCGTGGCGCTTTGATAATGTCGCAGAGCTTGAGGCGTTACTTGCTAGGCACGGTCATCAGCCTTTATGTGTCAAACCGGTGACAGGTATTTTTGCCCAAGGGTTTTGGCGACTTGATACCGACAAGGAAGCTGACGCACGATACGATAGCTTTGAACATTTATACTTTACCGAAGAGAAAAAAATCAATACCACGCAGTTTATTCATGCCTATGCAAACAGTCTGATGGTGCACGAGCGCCCAATTCCTATGTTGCTGATGCCATATTTATCAGGGCAAGAGTACTCTATCGATGTCGTCTGTGAATACGGCGAAGTATTGGCGGCTGTTACTCGTTATAAAACAGGAAAAATCCAGCATATCGGCTACGAGCAAGCGGTCATGGGTGTGATTATTCCACTGATTAAAATGTTTGGCTGTGATGGCATCGTTAGCGTGCAGACCAAGGCCGATGATGACGGTCAGCACCGCGTACTTGAGATTAATAGCCGTCCCTCTGGTGGTATCGGTTACACCACTCATAGCGGTGTTGATTTAACCCAAATTGCATTTGGCTATTGGCTTGGCTTAACCGCTAAGCCAAAGCTTGCAGATATTGCGCAGCAAATCATTCCCTGCCAAGTACGCTCAATTATGGTTAGCGTAAAGATTGAAGAAGATGCTACCGAGTAAGTAAAAATAACGATTAACAAATTGCAAGACCGAAGGAAAATAAATGCCAAATAAGCAACACAGTACGACCATCCCCCTACCACGCGGCACTCTTGATTTAACTTATCAAACCAATTCAGCTACTGCAAAAGATGGAACAAAACCAAGCAATCACTATCAATTAGAAGACTTGCTTGGATTTGCGCAGCGTATCAATCCAAAACGCGCGTTTTTATTTGTATCAAAAGTCTTAGGTCGCCATATTCCAGTCGCGCCTAGCACCATGCGTCATGCTTTTACGGATTTGGCAAACCTAGTACCTGATGATTTGCCTGAACCCATTTTGGTTATTGGTATGGCAGAGACGGCAGTTGGTTTATCTGCGGGCGTACATCAAGCGCTACAAACGCGTTACCCCAGTGCTTTATTATTAAACTCTACGCGTCATACGCAACATAACGAGGATAATACTGAAACCTTGCTAACGACTTTTAGCGAAGATCACAGTCATGCCAGCCAGCACTTAATTTATCAAAGTGCAGATACAGTAACGCAAGCGCAGCTACTAGCGAGCAAAACCTTGATTATGGTGGATGATGAAGCGTCAACGGGCAATACTTGCGTCAATGTCGTCACCGCCCTCCGTAACGCAGGGCTTGATAATTTAGAGCAAGTACATCTGACCACTTTGGTCGATTGGTCATTAAATCAGAACCAAAGTAACGCTAATGACGATACGATTGCTACGCGATTGCCAAATATCGATTTCCATCGTCATCACTTGTTATCTGGCGCGTGGCAATGGACGGATGCGCCCAACCCTGAATCCATTACCATGCCATCGGTCGACACCACTGAGGCTGGCAGTCATACGCTAGGTGATACTGGCAATTGGGGGCGCTTCCCAACGCTAGATAGTACCGATGGTTTTGATAATTACCTTTTACGGTTTCAAGCTGCCCTTAACGTTTTTAATCAGCAAGCCCAACTTGAGAAAGAACAGCTTGAGAAACGACAACTTAATAAAAAGCAGTTGCCCAAGCGGATTTTAGTATTGGGCAGTAATGAGTTTGTTTGGTTACCGTTTTTATTGGCTGAATGGCTTGAGACACAAACTCAAAACGCTACGGTTAAGTTTAGTGCCTTAACCCGCTCGCCGATTGCCCTTGGTGGGGCGATTAACACGATGCTCAGTTTTAGCGATAACTATGGGCTTGGTATGACCAACTTTGCTTATAATGTTGAGCCTAGCGATTGGGATTTGATTGTCTTGTGCGTGGAGACATCGGCGGATAGCGTTGATGAGATGTGGAAAGATTTGGATAATGTGCTGGTGGTGAGTCCGACGCTTTAAGCTATTTTATAAAAGCTAGCTTACAAAGGCTATCCTATTAAAACTATCCTTTAAACCCTACTTTACTTTTCACATTTACGCACGCTTTTATGGCAAATACTATGACTAGCCCATTTTTTCAAGCCAATCCCGATATTATCAAACCCTACGCGCTGATGGATTTGGACGATACACTTTTTCAAACCCAACGCAAAATCGATGCGTGGGAATTACCAACGTCTGAACCTGAAAACTTAGTTTGCGCGACTATTAACAAGCAAGGCAAGCCACTAAGCTTTATGAGCCAGCGCCAAGCCGCGTTCTTTAATTGGTTACTAGCTAGCACTGATCTGATAGTGGTCACTGCACGCGATCGCAGTGAAATTAAACGTGTTAAGCTGCCTTTTGATAGTTGGCAAGTCTTAACACACGGTGCGATTATTCTTGATAGAGACGGTGCGCTACAAATTCAGTGGCAACAGCGTATGCATAGTGCACTTGCACCACTGCAAGATAAATTGCAGCAGCTAAGCCAATTATTTGCCAATCACAGTAGAAATGACAACAGCCAGCTGATATTTACACCGCATATCGATCACTTTAATGATGGCGCTGTTAATGAAGCGCTGACCATTTATCTGGCTATTAAGCATGCGCAAAAGGACCATCAAGCGTTAGTAGAGCTCGCTAAAAAGTTGCCAACGTTAATACGTGACTTTGAGCAAGATTTTTATGTGCATGTGAATGCGAATAATCTGGCGATATTGCCGCACGCGGTTCATAAACGTCATGCGGTACAGTTTTTATTAGTCCAGCATTTAGACCATCAGCGTCCGAGCTTTGGTTTTGGTGACAGCTTGGCCGATTTGCCATTTTTGCAATTGCTTGACTGGTACGGCATGCCCAATCGTGGTCAGCTACACGACAATTTTAGTTCTTAATAGTTTTTAAATAATAACAATAGTAGTAGTAGAACTCATTTTTTTAAGTAGAAACCATCTTATGACCCATCCTATAACGAACCCTAATATGCGAAAAATGCAGGAATATGGCTCAGGCAGCTATCTTGCCAGCGATGTGACTGTGCTGCTTGATATCGTTGATAAAAACGCCGTTGCTGATGTACCAGTGAGTCAAAAAGAAGCGCTCATCCAAAGTGGACAGCGCCATTATTCCGATATGTTGACATTAGAGCATGCGCCAACTGCCATGCATGAGCAATTGTATCAGCAGGCATTAGCGCAAGGTACCACGAGAACCGCGACAGATATTGCTAACTTGGCTTATACGTTACATCATATTTTTCAGCAAACGGTAAGTACTGAACGTCCATTAATATTAGTCAGCTTGGTACGCGCAGGTTTACCCATTGGCGTATTGTTGCAGCGTGCCCTATTAGACAATGAAAGGTCAGATCCTAATAGCAGCTATGCGTTGCCAAGTGTGCATTATGGTATCAGTATCATTCGCGATCGCGGACTTGATCCAGTCGCGCTACAGATGATATTGGACGCTCATCCAGACAGTGCCATCGTATTTGTCGACGGCTGGACGGGCAAAGGGGCAATTTATCAAGAGCTGGCTCGTAGCTTAGACGTCTTTAGCAACCCTAATCATCCAAACTTTGCCAATATTTTCCATCAAGGCAAGGATGTTATTCCTCTATTAACCCTTGCAGACCCCGCAGGCGTTGCTTGGTTGGCGGCAAGTGAGGAAGATTGGCTGATTCCATCAGGGTTATTAAACAGCACGGTATCAGGGTTGATATCACGCAGCTTATATACCGAGCCGCAATCGGGGCTACATCGTAGCGTCTTTTATGATAACTTGGTTGCGGTAGATCATAGCTTAGCCTTTGTTGATCATATTGATAGCACGCGGCGGGCTTTGTCTACACCTCCACAATACTTGCAAACGTTTAAGCAACCACGCTATCAGACCGCGGATTTAATTGATACGCTGGCAATTGATTATGACATTGGCAATCGCAACCGTATTAAGCCAACCATTGCAGAGGCGACACGGGCGATATTACGCCGTGATCCTGAGTGCATCTTGCTGGCCACCGCCGATCACCCAGATACCGTATTATTGCGCCATTTATGTAGCGAGCGCGATATCAATATCACGGTATTAGGTGCTAAAATACTCCCCTATCAAGCGATTACGCTGATTAAGCAGCGGGCAACAGATCGCTCATGATTCATTAATGTATTGATGCCTTGATGTATTGATGCCTTGCGAAAGAAAGGCATCAATACTGCATCAGCACCGCTGTTTTTATCATACGTCCTTACGCTATGATTTCTTGCTATAACCACTCACTTATCACTATTTACGATGCCAACTATGTCCGATATGCCCCACAATGAGTCCAACCTTTATAATAACAATCAGTCTTATGCCCACCTGATTACTGAGCGTCATGCGATGCTCAAACCGCTTACCCATCACCCGTATCAACTGGGTGCTAGCCTATATATGCCTGCGACGCGGCAAGATATTTGGCAAGTCATTACGCGTGATAAATTGCCGACGATTAACAGTATTATTATCTGCTTAGAAGATGCGGTCAGCCATAGCGATGTTGAGTTGGCGCTCATACGTCTACAAACGCTGCTACATACGTGGGCGGCGCATGTCGATAGCATCAATGACCCAGCAAAAAAAAATGGCATTCAATCAAAAGCGCACACCAATCAACCAACCAGACCGCTAGTCTTTATTCGTCCGCGTCATCCCTCTATGCTAGAGCAGCTGGCAGATTTTGCCCATATTGATTTGGTTGACGGTTTTGTCATGCCAAAAGTCGATATGTATAGCTTGTCTAATTGGCGCATGGCGTCTCAGAATTTAAGCACTGAGCATTTATTGATGCCGACGCTTGAGACAGCAGCGCTCTTTAACCCGCATCACAATCAAGAATTGGCGATTGGCTTTAAAGAAGCTTTTAGCCAGCCCGTTTTTGCCCTGCGTATCGGTGGTAACGACTTATTTGCCGCGCTGCGTTTACGCCGTCCTAAAAATAGCATCGTTTATGATACCCCGATTGGTACGCTCGCCTATCAGCTGCTTGGCTGCTTTGTACCGCATGGTTTTTATCTTACCGCACCGGTATTTGAATACTTAGAACAGCCAACGCTGTTTATGAAAGAGCTGATGCGTGATGTGAACTTAGGACTGGTCGGCAAAACGGTCATTCACCCAAGTCAGATTGCGTTGGTACAGCAAGCGTATTGCGTGCCTTTAAGTACCTTGGATGAAGCCCAAGCAATTTTGCATAGCGAGGCAAAAGCGGTCTTTAAATATAACGATACCATGCTTGAGCCTGCCACGCACCGTGCATGGGCCACAGAAATCGTCAATCGCGCTGAGGTCTTTGGCACCCTTGATGATAACAATACTGACTATACGACCCGCTTATAAACCAAGACATTAGCCTGACTCTTTTATAGTATTTTTTAAAACTGCCGCTTTAGCGTTAATCTGCTAAATGGTTTCAATAAAAAAGCCGTTATCCTATTTAAGATAACGGCTCTTTTTATAAATACTTCGCTTCATTCAAGACGACTTCTACTCTAGCTACAACCTAAACACAGTTTGCTAAAAAGGTATTAATCACTTTATTTACTTGTTCAGGCTCTTCTACCGTCGCTGTATGTCCAGCGCCTTTAATAACCGCAAGCTTTGAGCCTTTAATGGCAAAATGCATGCGCTCCGCTTTTGAATAAGGCGTTGCCACATCTTCATCACCAACGATAATCAATGTCGGCGTGCTAATCTCGCCTAGCTGATCGTAAGTGCCCGAGCGCTCAATGACACCTGTGGTCGCCTTAACGACCCCGCCCTTACGATTGCCTTGTAACATCGTGAGCCACGCTCTACGGTCAGCCTTACGCGACTTATCGTTCAAAAAGCTACTGCCAAACATAATAGGCATGACTTTTTGACTGACCCGCTTCATACCCAGCCAGCGGATAGCCTTCATCAATTTGCGATACTGCGGCACGTTTTTTGGGTCTTCAGGGTCTGCTGACGTTTCAAGTAAGGTCAGCGACAACAGTAGCTCCGGACGTTTGAGCGCGATACGCTGAGCGACAAAACCACCCATCGATAACCCTAAAAAATGGCATTTATCAATATCTAGCGCATCTAACAATGCTAGCGTATCCTCGGTCAGCGTATCCATATCATAGCCTGATTTGGTAATCTCAGACTGACCTTGCCCACGAAAATCAAACGCAATACAGCGGCAGCCAGATTTAAAGTACTCGACCTGTTTGTCATACATCCGCGTATTCCACAGCAGCCCATGAGCAAAGACCATCACTGGCTTTTGCTTATCCTCCGGCGCGCTATCTTCATAATAAATATCAACATTATTCACATTTATCATTGGCATAATTACTTCCTTGTTTGTTGCTTGTTGATTACTTGTTTGGTTAACGAAATCCTTAACACTACTGCCATTTAGCATAATGCACTAAGCGGATACTTCATAGCGTTATTTTTGTACGGCAGATAGTATATATTTATTAAATCGAATATAAGATAAAACAAGGAAAAATTAAACATTTTTGTCCGTGCCTTTAGCGCCCACAAAACTCGCTTTTATAATCATAACAAGCTGCTATAGTAATCAGCTTGCATGACTTGTTACAACTTTGTCCATTATAACCTTCATTGCTATCCGGAATGCTTATCTAGAACTTCTTACTAAGGAAACCAACCATGTCACAACCTTTGGTCGAATATCACAGCGAAAATCATATTGCCACCATTACCATGAATGACCCTAAGACGCTAAATGCCTTTAGCACACCATTAAAAGGCGCGATTATGGATGCGCTTGATAAGGCTGATCAAGATGCCGACGTACGCGTGATCGTGTTGCAAGGATCAAACAATAATTTCTCTAGCGGCGGTCATATCGGTGAGATGTTAGAGAATGGCATGGAATCAGAAGCACTTGTGGCAAAGCTTGATTTTATGCTCAGAGAAGTGGCAGAAGTAAGCTTAAAGTTGCGTAATATTCACAAACCCATTATTGCTAAATTAGAAGGTGCCGTCGCGGGTGCTGGGATGAACTTGGCATTAACCTGTGATTTCCGTATTGCCGCTGATAGCGCCAAATTTGTGCAAGCATTTGTCAATATCGGCTTGATTCCAGATGCGGGTGGTATTTACTTGCTCAATCAGCTGATTGGCGCGGCGAAAACGACTGAACTTGTGATGCTGGGTGATAAGCTCACTAGCGACGATATCGCGCGTCTAAACTTAGTCAATAGCGTCGTAAGCAAAGATGAGCTTGACGCCAGCGTATTGGCCTTGGCAACGCGCCTAAGCAACCTGCCCGGTAAAGCTTTGGCTTCGATGAAGCATATGATTAACGTGCATGCTTTTTCAGGCTTAAATGAAGCGCTCGATATGGAAGTTGACCAACAAACCATGATGGCAAAAACCGCTGACTTTGCTGAAGGTGTCACCGCCTTTATGGAAAAACGTAAGCCCGTTTATCAGGGTAAATAAAAATTTCTAACGCTACCTTCTGTACTATCAACAAAAAGGCTGCCTAATCTAATAGCAGCCTTTCGTTAGGTCATTTAATACGATTCATCTCTGTATTTATGAAGAAGCAGAGGCGGTCTTATCGTAACGCGGTAAGGTGAATATTTTATCGAAACCTAAGGTAAATACAAAGGTATAAACCAAGAAAAATAGCAGTAACGCCGCCTCCATCATAAAGGCTTTGATTAAACCAACGTCATACCAAATCATATAAAGTGGCAGGCAAATCAATACCAAGCCACCTTCAAACCCTATCGCATGAGCGCTGCGGATTAATAAGGTACGCTTTTTAACCTGCTTGCGCCGCTCCCACGCTTCGAAAGCCGTATTGTATAAAAAGTTCCAAATCACAGCGGCTAATGACACCATCACCGCAACGGGTAACGACTCTGCCGCATCGCTGCCGCTAAGTTTCATGAGCACAAAGGTAGAAGCAATAATAGCGATAATTTCAAAGATGGTCACATAGACAACACGACGTTTGAGTGGGGATAAAGTAATCAACCAAGACTCCAAAGCACTTAGCACTTAGCACTTAAGTATAAACAAAAAGTTGCTTAGTAAAGTATCGGTCCGTCCCGAGAAAATAAAGATAGATTAATTGCAGAGCCACGGTTTCCGCCTGCACTTATATTATACATCAGATATAGTGATAAGCCAGTCGCAGCTTATTTTGCTGGCGGACCCCATTGATTGGTTTCAAGCTTGGTATCGCTCGCTAAAAATACCAGTAAGATAATAGAGCCTATCAATGGCAAAATAGATATCAAAAACCACCATCCTGAACGGCTAGTATCATGCAATCTGCGAATAGTCACTGCTAAGCCCGGCAAGAACAAACCAAGCGCTACAACAATATAAAATAACCCTATTTCTGAATTGAAGATAATCGCATCTAAAATCATCGCTATGATGACCAATCCCATTTGCACCAATACGAAATACCAATACTCTTTACGCCGAGCACGACCAGAGAAATTGGCATAATTCCTTAGACCTTTTTTAAACCAGTCCATAATGCCATAGTTTGCCTCAGCACTATGATTATTAACCATCCCAGAATTTGGTAAAGGTGGCGGCGTTACTTTATCAAGCATATTTTTATTTTCCATAGGATTTATTATCACTCACCTTTAACGGTAGAGTCGCCAACTAAAACATTTAATCAACGACTTTGATTATAAGCACTCAATAAAAGTTTGCAAACCATTATTCATATTTTTCAAACATGTAAAAAACCCCGTATCATCACGATACGGGGTTTGTTTTCAAAAAATTAAGAAGCTTTCGAATGGAAAACTAGGTCAACTGAGCAACGTTAATTTTGTCCGCTTCTTCAGTATAGTCTTCCATACGATCAAAGTTCATGTATTTATAAACTTCATCGCCCATGCTGTTTAGCATGCCAGCGTACTGCTGGTATTCGTCGTTGGTTGGCAATTTACCAAGTACTGCTGCGACTGCAGCAAGCTCTGCAGAAGCTAGATAAACGTTCGCGCCTTGACCTAGACGGTTCGGGAAGTTACGGGTAGACGTCGAAACGGCCGTAGATTTCGGTGCGATACGTGCTTGGTTACCCATACATAGTGAACAACCTGGCATTTCAGTACGAGCGCCGGCTTGTGCGTAGATGTTGTAATAACCTTCTTCCATCAACTGACGCGCATCCATCTTAGTCGGTGGCGCAATCCATAGACGAGTTTTGAGGCTTCCTGCTGGTACGTCCTGCAAGAGTTTACCCGCAGCACGGAAGTGACCGATGTTGGTCATGCATGAACCAATGAATACTTCATCAATGGTATCACCAGCGACGTCAGCCAATGTCTTAGCATCGTCTGGATCGTTCGGGCAGCAAAGAATTGGCTCTTTGATCTCGCTCATATCGATAGTCATGTCGATGGCGTATTCTGCATCTTCGTCAGCACGCATGAGGCTTGGGTTCGCTAGCCATTCTTGCATTTGCTCAACGCGGCGGCTGATGGTACGCGCATCGCCATAGCCTTCTGAAATCATCCACTTAAGCAAGGTGATGTTTGAGTTTAGGTACTCAGTCACTGATTCTTCAGACAAAGTAATGGTACAACCAGCAGCACTACGCTCAGCTGACGCATCAGATAACTCAAACGCTTGCTCAGCAGTCAAATCTTCTAGACCTTCGATCTCTAAAATACGACCATTAAACTCGTTGATTTTACCTTTCTTATCAACGGTCAAATAACCTTCTTTGATGGCTTGATAAGGAATCGCATGGACCAAGTCACGTAGCGTGATACCAGGTTGACGTTCGCCAACGAAGCGCACACGAACAGATTCAGGCATATCAAGTGGCATCACACCAGTTGCTGCTGCGAATGCAACCAAACCAGAACCGGCTGGGAACGAGATACCCATTGGGAAACGCGTATGCGAGTCACCACCAGTACCAACGGTATCTGGAAGTAGCATACGGTTAAGCCACGAGTGAATGATACCATCACCAGGACGTAAGCTGACGCCGCCACGGTTCATGATAAAATCAGGTAGTGTATGCTGAGTTTCAACGTCAACTGGCTTTGGATAAGCTGCGGTATGACAGAATGACTGCATCACTAGGTCGGCTTGGAAGCCTAGGCAAGCCAAATCTTTTAGCTCGTCACGAGTCATCGGACCAGTGGTATCCTGACTTCCTACGGTAGTCATTTTTGGCTCACAGTACATACCAGGACGTACGCCTTCTAGACCACAAGCTTTACCAACCATTTTCTGTGCAAGGGTAAAGCCTTTACCGGTATCAGCTGGCTCTTCTGGCTTAGCAAATACGTCTGAATGACCAAGACCCATATATTCACGAGCACGATTGGTCAAACCACGACCAACGATTAATGGAATACGGCCGCCTGCGCGCACTTCGTCAAGCAAGGTTGGCGAGTTTAGCGTAAAGGTTGACAATACTTCGTCAGAGTCATGCTTAGTGATTTTGCCTTCATACGGATAGATGTCAAACACATCGCCCATATTTAAGTTATCAACGGCAACTTTTTCGATTGGCAAGGCGCCAGAATCTTCCATGGTGTTAAAGAAGATAGGAGCGATATTGTTACCAAGCACCAAACCGCCACCACGTTTGTTTGGTACGTTCGGGATGTCTTCGCCCATGAGCCACAATACAGAGTTGGTTGCAGACTTACGGCTAGAACCGGTACCAACCACGTCGCCAACATAGGCAAGTGGATGACCTTTTTCTTTTAACGCTTCGATTTGCTTCATTGGACCAACAACGCCCTCTTCGTCAGCAAAGATGCCGTCGCGAGAGTTTTTGTGCATGGCTAATGAATGCAATGGAATGTCGGGGCGGCTCCAAGCGTCTTGCGCTGGTGACAAGTCATCAGTGTTGGTTTCGCCAGTGACTTTAAAGGTGGTATAAGTGGTTTTCTCTGGTACTTCAGGACGGCTTAAGAACCACTCCGCGTCAGCCCAAGATTGTACGACTTCTTTAGCAATAGCATTGCCAGCTTCGGCTTTTTCGGTCACGTCATTAAACGCGTCAAATACGAGTAATGTTTTCTTTAACGCATCAGCAGCTTCTTGTGCGACTTCCGCGTCGTCTAATGCTGCAACCAATGGCTGAACGTTGTAACCACCTTGCATGGTGCCTAAGATTTCAACGGCTTTTTTCTTGCTAATAAGTGGTGAAGTCGCTTCGCCTTTAACAATAGCAGCTAAAAATGCAGCTTTAACATAAGCGGCTTGGTCAACACCGGCAGGAATACGGTTTTCTAACAAGTCCATCAAGAACGCATCTTCGCCCGCTGGTGGGTTTTTAAGTAGCTCTACCAATTCTGCTACCTGCTTCTCATTTAATGGAAGTGGTACAGTCCCTAGCTCAGCACGTTCTGCGACATGTTTACGATAAGCTTCTAACACAATAGTCGTCCTCGTCGGTTGGTGACCAGTACATCACGTGAGTAGTCAGGATGACAGCCTACATCGATGTACTGCATTGAATAATTATCCGTGCAATCATAGCTCAAAACGCTCAAAATGTTAATGGCTGAGCCGTGAAAAGGCGCAGAATAACGCCATATTGGATATTTATTATAAAAATAGTGCCATAACCAATATGATTGACGCGGTTAAATAAAAACCGTGTGCCTGCTATACTCTGACAACCTCAAAACCGATCAGATGTCTTACGTCAGCGAATTTTTATATGCGACTTGATAAAACACACTTTACCAATAAATATTAAGGATAATAAAATGGACGATAATGCCAACTATCAAAACGGTCTAAAAGTTCGTACCGAAGTGATGGGCGAGCAACATGTCAAACGCTCGCTCGATTCGGCGACCCCATTTACCCAGCCACTGCAAGACTGGATTATCGAACATGCTTGGGGCAGCACGTGGCAAGACGACACCATACTACCGCGCAAATATCGCTCCTTAATTACCATGGCGTTTTTGATTGCGCAAAAAAGCCCTGCTGAGCTAAAAGGTCATATCCGCGGGGCAATTAATAATGGCGCCAGCGTCGCTGAAATCCGAGAGGTGTTGATGCATAGCCTGCCTTATTGCGGTGCACCTGCTACCCAAGAAGCGTTTCGCGCAGCCATAGATGTGCTAAATGACATGGACATTGATATCAATAAATAAAACTAGGATAAAGGTGCGCTTCATAGTAGTCTTATTAGTGATAAAACCCTATTTAGCGCTAGTAGTTTTTTTGATTGTCTTAACAAGATTGCCCAAAAAACCTTTAGCCATTATCTGCTATAATAGCTGCATTCATAAAACATTCTAATAATGCCAAAAACCCTTATCTTATCAAGGGTTAAGAGAACATTTGATTATGACAAACGCCGTACAAACCCACGTCCCCGCTGCCCGTGCAAAACCGAAAAAAGCCATCCAAGGCGAAAAGCTACGTGGCTACGACAAGGTAGCGCGCATCCCAATTAAAGTGATTCCGACCGTCGAGGCAAAGAAAAAGCCTGATTGGATTCGGGTTAAAATGTCGTCACCTGCGGAAGTAGCGCGTATCAAAGCCACTCTGCGTGAGCAAAAGCTTTATACCGTCTGTGAAGAAGCAGCTTGCCCGAATCTGCCGCAGTGCTTCGCTGATGGTACGGCAACCTTTATGATTATGGGTGATATCTGTACCCGTCGCTGCCCGTTTTGTGATGTCGGTCATGGTCGCCCAAACGAATTGGACAAAGACGAGCCACGCCATACCGCTGAGACCATTCAAGGTCTAGGTCTGAAATATGCGGTGATTACTTCAGTTGACCGCGATGATTTAAAAGACGGCGGTGCTGGACATTTTGTTGAAGTGTTAAATGAATCGCGCGCGCTAAGCCCAAATTGCTTGATTGAGATACTGGTACCAGATTTCCGTGGGCGTATGGAGATTGCCTTAGACTTATTGACCGAAACCGCGCCAGATGTCTTTAACCACAATATTGAAACGGTGCCGCGTCTTTATAAAGCTTTCCGTCCGGGTTCAGACTATCAGCATTCATTAGATTTACTTAAAATCTATAAAGAGCGCCGCCCTGATATCGCCACTAAATGCGGCTTTATGGTTGGACTTGGTGAGACCGAAGAAGAAATCTATGCTCTGCTTGATGATTTAAAAGCCCATGATGTCGATATGATTACCATCGGTCAGTACCTGCAACCCAGTAAAGACCATGCGCCTGTTGATCGTTATGTGCATCCAGATGAATTTCAGCGCTATATGGATTATGGCAAAAAGATTGGTTTCTTTAGCATTTGGGCCGGCCCAATGGTACGCTCAAGCTACTTTGCCGATCGTCAATACTATGGCGAAGATTGCCCAGCGCCTATCCGCAGCAAAAAAGCGCTTGAAGCAGAAGGTAAACTTGGCTGTTAAGTAATATTCGTCACGATATCAAAGTAGGATGACGAATCTTAAAATATATAAAGGGCGAATAGTAGATAGTTACTATACGCCCTTTTTTTATGCTTATACACTCAATCCCTAAATAACGTTAAACATTTAGAGGTTGGACTACTGTTTTACTGTTTTTCATATTTAACAACGCGATACCAAGGATGATGACACCGCCTATCAAACCTGTGATAAGACCCGGATAAATCAGCAGTAAAGCACCAATTGCCAAAAGGATACGCGTGATTGTATTCATACTTCCTTTAAAATACCCTTCTAAGGCTGCACTAAGGCCAATTACACCAATCACAGACGTCACAACAGCCGTAACAATATCGATGATTGGTGGCAATGGGAATTCTTTTGCCGTAACCGCAAGACCTGTCGGGTCAATCATCAACATTGCAGGATTATAAATAAACATAAATGGAACGATAAATCCAGCCAGTGCCAACTTCAATGACAGAAACCCTGTTTTCATAGGATCGCCACCAGAGATACCAGCGCCAGCAAAGGCTGCCAAGCAGACTGGCGGAGTAATATTGGCAAATACGCCAAAATAAAATACGAACATATGCGCCGCCAAAATAGGAATATCAAATCCTGCTAATGCGGGCGCCGCCATCGTTGCCGTAATAATATATGCAGGAATCGATGGTAATCCCATTCCTAAAACCATCGACGCCAGCATGGTTAAAATCAAGGTGAGCAATAATGAGCCTGCTCCTAAAGTAACAATGGAAGAGGTCATTACCGTACCAAAACTCGTTAAGCTGACTACCCCAATAATAATCCCTACGACCGCACAGGCCGCCATGACCGCTAACGACTGGCGCGCACCGTCTTCTAGCGCGCCCAAAATGTCCTTAAAACTCATGCGCGTCTCAGCTCGTAGCATACTGATGACAACAGTAAAGCCAATGGTATAGGCAGCGGCATACCCTACCGGTACATTCTTAATCAATAAAAAAATCAAAAACACAATGGGTAGCAGCATATGACCGCGCACCTTTAACACCTCTTTTACCTGTGGCAGACTCTCTTTCGCCATACCTTTTAAGTCACGGCGGCCTGCACGAAAATGCACCTGCGCGATGACGCCCAGATAATACAAGATAGCAGGTAATAAGGCAGCCAGAGCGATCGTACTATATGGCAGTCCTGTGGTCTCGGCCATAATAAAAGCACTGGCACCCATAATTGGCGGCAAGATTTGACCACCGACTGACGCACTTGCCTCTACAGCGCCCGCAAAATCCTTATGATAGCCAACCTTTTTCATCAACGGAATGGTAAATGCGCCCGTACTGACCACGTTCGATAAGGCTGAGCCATTGATACTGCCCATAAAACCGCTTGAGATAACCGCTACCTTTGCTGGGCCGCCTTTTTTATCGCCTGCGAGCGCCAACGCCAAATCATTAAATAGCTGCCCCATTCCAGAGCGTGCCAAAAATGCGCCAAAGAGGATGAATAGAAAGATGAATGTGACCGAGGCACCAATGGCAACTGAATACAATCCTTCTGTCTTTAGGAATAATTGGCCAAAAATATCGCCAAAATCATAAGGCCGAGTGAGTAGCCGATCAGGCATAAAATCCATATGGCTGATAAATGGATATAACAAAAATATTGACGCCAATATCGGTAATATCCAACCAGTAATACGCCGACTGCCCTCGAGTACACAAATCACCGTGATAATAGAGAACAATACATCCGTTTGATTGGCTATGCCGCCGCGTGAGGTCACAATATCTTGATACTCATAGATAAGATACGCCATTCCAGATAAAGATAACACGAACCAAACCCAGTCGTACCAAGCCACCCGCTTGCGGCTGCTCTTCTTACTGGCTGGAAAAATCAGAAAAATCAATGCAAAACCAACACCTACATGCACAGAACGCTGTAACAATGATGGCATAGGATTAAAAGTAATATATAGATGAAAAAGTGAATATAAAATACAAATCGTAGCAATGATATATTTTACTGGACCCTGAGAGATATGACGCGTAATTGACTCTCGGTCGTACTTTTCTAGTATTGCTTGTGTGAGGTTAGGATCAACGTCGTCATCGATATCAGTGCTATCATGAAGGCCCGGTTGCTTAGACAACTTAGCCTCATCGCTAGAGACAGTAGTCCCGCTATTGTGATCCATCACTTGAGAGTTCATGACAAAAATCCTTATTAAATCTATCTATTAGACTATACGATTTGGGCGTAATAATTACTGCAGAATAATCGGGCACCCATTGATGAATTAAAATACGATGATCTGCATAATCAATTTCACCTTTGGTTCGTCTTGAAACCACCCAGTTGAGACTGGGGAGCCTTTCGTTGATTTGATAGCCAACATAGCCTGGTTTTTTTATGGGAGCGACATTTTCAGTAGATGGGGTTCCTGCTCCAAAAGCTTGCAAATAAGTGGTGGTTAGCAATAAACCTTCTTTCTCGCGAACATATTGCTCCTCCCACCACTGCTTTTCTACAGAATGAATCCAGCGCAATTGAAAATTGGGCTCAACGAAATAACATACTTTTTTATCAGATTCAGCAACATCATCGACGCGCACCTCGATGACAGACTGGCGGGTAAAAATTACCCAGAATGTTAAAACCGCTAGCGCAACAGTCACTGCTGCGCCGATTGTTAAACTTAAGCGTTTACTTAGCTGATTGCTCTTCATAGTATTTCTTAGCGCCTGGATGGATAGGAGCTACCATTCCTTCTTGAGCAGTCTCTAAGCTGATATCATTAGCTGCTTGGTGGGCATTTTTTAGGCCATCCAAGTTTTCAAACAGCGCTTTGGTCAGTTTATAGCCATCCTCTTCAGAGATGTCAGAACGAATCAACAACGCATTCATCACGGCAGTCGTTGGAATGGCGGCATCGTTACCATATGTTCCAGCAGGAATCTCGAACGTCTTAAAGTAAGGCTTGTTTTCGATAATTTGTTTAAGCTTATCTTGATTGATGGTGACCAGCTGCAATTTGATGCCCTGCTCTAGCTCTAACAGTGAAGAGTTTGGTAAGCCGCTACTAAAAAACGCCGCTTCAATCTTACCCGCTTTCATCGCATCGGCTGCATCGGCAAACCCTAGATAGTCAACTTTGACATCATCATAAGTGATACCAAAACCTTCTAACAACGTCCGAGCATTGACTTCCGTTCCAGAACCTTGATCACCAACCGCAATACGCTTACCTTTTAAATCTTCGATATTTTTGATACCAGATTTTTCTGAAGCGACTATCTGAATCACATTTGGATATAGAACGGCAACTTGTTGAATATTGGTTATCGGTTCTTTAAAGTCTTCAGTGCCTTCAACCGCATTGGTGACGACATCACTAAGTGCTAGCACCATGTCGACTTTACCTTGCGTGAGTAGATTGACGTTTTCTACTGACGCCCCCGTGGTTTGGGTCTTAGCATTAACGCCAAAGGTTTTGGCGTAGATTTCTGCTAAAGAGGTGCCAATAATATTATAAGGACCTGATGCGCCCCCTGTTGCGATGGTGACAAACTTGGTTTCAAGCTTATCACTCGCCGCTGAAGCAGCAGTATTGTCAGTGGTAGCGCTATTATTGGTATCAGTCGCCGTGTTGTCTGAACAGGCAACCATCGTCATACTTAAGGCAACAATTGCAGATAGTAGAGGAGTTTTACTAAAAAACGTCATTATTTTCATCCTTGATAAAGTAAAGCGAATTGGATTTATAAAATATTACGTAACCATGTCACTGTAATAGTAACTAATCCGTGTTGAATTGTGAGCTTTATATACTATATTAATTTTTGAAAAGTGTAGCGTCCCATTGATACGATCAAAAGGATCCATGTAATTAAAGCATGAGGTGTCATACATTGCTATCTTGTTTTATGCGATAGCAAACATTAGCACTCATGAATCGTAGTTTACCTCTTCAAATTTGCTAAACTAAAATTATTAGACCAGCTATTGTTTCGCTGTGCAGCACTAAGTTCCATATTCTTATGACCATTTAAACAGACTTTATAGACCTTGTAAACTTCTACTAACATTTCCCTTAATTGTTAAAATAACTTTGATTCTTACCATGCGCAGCCGACGTGTGATTATTGCTTGAGCAAATAATAGTTAAGAGAAGACTGACTGCCAATAATTATCTTTTTTACTAATACGCAGGTATCTATAATTGTTCACTACTATAATTGGTTTTTATTACATATAATCGCTAATAACATCAATAGAATCGACAAACCTTAAAGGAAAACTTATGAAAAAACTATTTGCTTCGAGCATCGTGCTTGCTACATTTGTCCTAGCTGGCTGTGCCACTTCTGATATAAATACCAATGCTGGCACGGCGATTGGTTCGGCAAACGAGATTGGGATGAATATTTTTAAAGCGGCTGTTGATAACCAATGTCGCAGCCAGATTGAAAAACAAAATGCTTGGCGCATTGCTAGTGTGGCGATGACGGACGCTCAAGAAGAAGAGATAAAAGGTCGAGTTTGCGGCTGCGTCAGCGAGCAAGCGCCGCAGCAAGTGACTCTTGTTGAACTTGGCAATGCGGCAATTGATGCCAATTATCGCACCCAACTGGTCACTAGAGTGGTGGCGAAAACGCTGCAGAGTTGCTACGGTAGCATTGTTAAATAAGTAGCTGACAAATAGATAGATGAATCGGCGACTTGACTAAAGGGTTTATTTCACGAAATAAGTTGGGTTATTCGTTGCACAACCCAACTTATTCATATAGATTATTTACTATTGTGAATGACAAATGGAATTTATCTTTAACCCATGTCAAGGATGACTGATGAAAAGACGTGCATTTATAAAACTTGGTGGTCAGGTAACGATAGCCGGTACTGTGTTGACTCAGCTCAGCGCTTGTTCATCAGATGATGACGACGTTAGGCCACCAAATAACATCGATGGTTTAGATGGCTTGGATGATTTAGGCTATCAAGGCGCAGCACCTTTTGTGCATGGTATTGCCAGCGGTGACCCGCTCCAAGATCGCGTCATACTGTGGACACGAATTACCAATGACGGTAGTATCCAAGCCGCCAGTATTCCTGTTGCTTATAGGGTAGCAACAGACCCAGTGCTTAAAAACATCGTTACTCAAGGTCGCGCACGCACCATACCACAAGCAGACTTGCCAGCAAGCGCAGTTGATCGTGTGCGCTTAGCAGTGGTTTCCTGCTCAAACTATGGCTTTGGCTACTTTAATGGCTATGCCAATATCGCCAAGCAAGCCGACCTCTCTGCTGTCATACATTTAGGTGATTATATCTATGAGTATCCAGAAGGCTTTTATCGCGATAACGATTTAAAAGAAGAGCGACCGTTAGACCCAAAAAACGAGATTATCAGTTTAGACGATTATCGTCGTCGCTACGCTTGCTATCGTACCGATGTCGATTTGCAAGAATGTCATCGTCAGCATCCGTTTATCGCTGTTTGGGACGATCACGAAATCGCAGACAATTCATGGAAAGGTGGCGCAGGTTTTCATACCGAGAGTAAAGGCAGCTATATAGAACGCAAAATGTCCGCCGTACGCGCTTATCATGAGTGGATGCCTATTCGCGATGACAGTAGCAACGAGCTAGACAGCCAATTACGCATCTATCGACGTTTTGAGTTTGGTAAATTATTCGATTTAAATATGCTAGATACGCGCATATTTGGTCGCGAAAAGCTTGATGCCAAAGCCAGTAACGAGCCTGAACGCCAACTATTAGGTCTTGAACAAGAAAACTGGCTTTATTTAAAGATTCTTGAAGGCAAACGCCGTCAAGCAACATGGCAAGTGCTCGGGCAACAAGTTATTTTAGCGCCATTTAAAGGCACTTTTGCCACCAATTCTGGCGATATTTGGAATGGGTATGCCAGTGCACGCACACGTTTGCTCAACTTTATCGAAGAAAATAATATCTCCAACACGGTTGTTTTAACTGGGGATTAT
Organism: Psychrobacter sp. SHUES1; assembly: GCF_001652315.1. Lineage (NCBI taxonomy): Bacteria > Pseudomonadati > Pseudomonadota > Gammaproteobacteria > Moraxellales > Moraxellaceae > Psychrobacter > Psychrobacter sp. SHUES1. Next base: position 22,044 of record NZ_LXWA01000052.1, read on the forward strand.
CATGCTTCCTTTGCTTTTGATATCGCAAAAAACCCTTTTGAAGCGAGTAGCTATAACCCTCTAACCGGCAAAGGCTCTTTAGCCGTAGAGTTCGTCTGTCCGGCATTGACGTCTTTACCCTTCCCCGAAACTGCTGGGGTTGAGCTAAACCCGCATCAGAAATTTAACAATCAGACCGAACGTGGTTATATGCTCCTCGATATCACTGAGCAGGCGTTTCAATGCGAATGGTATTACACGGACACCTTAAAAAAACGAGATGATAGCGTTAGATTTGCAAAAAGTTTGCTTACTGAAACCCAAACCAACCACTTGATTGATGGCAGTCAATCGCGCCTGCTTACTAACGTCGCTGCCCTCTCTGCTGCTGACAAATCCATTGCAGTGAAAAAGTCTGCCGCTTTAAGCGGTGCTTAACACAATACGCTCCGCACAGCACTTTGCACACTTAAGGTAAAAAATAGTAGCCAACAAAAAAGGGTAAATTATATGATTTACCCTTTTTTATTGCTCATTCAGCTAATGGGATTTATGAAATACTGACGTACTTATGATTAGTCAATTATAACTCATTGCTAGGCGTTGGACGAACAGGTAAAGACGCGGTTGATGGCAATATTTTACTGCGATGAAAATACTTGGACGAGCCAGCAATTATCTTATTCACTTCTTTGACCAAGGCATGGATGACATCATCATAAACGCCATGATATAACTCGGTCTTAAACGCTGTAAAAGGATGCTTACGCGATGCCGAACTGACTTCTGTCACGCCCTGCTTACTATAAAAAATATCGACGCGGCCATCGCTATTTAACACACAATTTAACTCTCCGCCTTCAAGCGCCATCTCGATACGCTCAGGCATAAAAATATAATCATCCACATCCATGAGCTTTTTTTCTACTTCTCTCTTAAAAAAAGATTTAATATCAAACATACATACACCCTTTGTCTTAAAATTTTAAAAACCTTTAGCACGTCTATTCTTATGGTCTTTATGGTATGCGTCTCGCATATTTACTTATGATAAATCGTACTTTATTAACTTATCCTATAAGGTGTATGGATACTTTTTAAGACAGAATATGTAAAACTGCGTTTGATGTTGGTAAAAAAAGACGCCGTCTAAGCGCCCCTTCTTTTTTGGTAAATCCAATCATACGATTGTGCGTAATTATACCCAGCCTTTTTCACGAAATAACTGTAACGTCTTAATAACGACTGTCATCTCTTCGGGTGTGCCAAGTGTGATGCGGTTAAAACCTGGTATCGAAGGGAACTCGCGACCAACGGCAATACCATGTTCGAGCATACGATCAATATAGGTTTGCACGTCACCCTTGACTTCATAAAAAATAAAGTTGGTTTGCGAGGGCAAATAACGCAGTTCCAGCTCAGCGAGCGCCGTCTGCATCATTTTTCTTGCTTGATTGGTGGTTTGTAAGCTATGCGCCAAAAACGCCTCGTCTTCTAGCGTTGCTATTGCTGCAACCGCACCTAACATGTTGATATTATCCGTAGACATCAAAGACCCGATTTCTGCAATCATCGGCGGATTGGCAATCGCATAACCGACGCGCAAGCCTGCTAGCCCAAATAATTTTGAGAAAGTGCGCACGACAATCAAGTTATCTGATAACCCCTCTTTTATCCATTCAACACCGCTCACAAAACTTGGATCGGTAATATAGCCAAAGTAGGCTTCATCCAATAAGAAATAGTGGTTTTTTGGTGCATTTTTCATCCACGCTTTGAGTGTATCCGTTTCGGTAATGATAGCCGTTGGATTATTAGGGTTGCACAAATAAAAAAGATTGATACCGTCAAATTGAGCAGCCGCTTTTTGTAGATTATCAAAGTCTAAATCATAGTCATCGCGCGTTAATGGCACTTTGACTACTGAAATACCTAAGGAGCGTGCATACAGCTCGGCACAGCCAAAAGTTGGGTCTGGAATGATTAGCTGAAACCTTGTATCTGTTTTTAATGCTTTGTCATGCAGCATTTGCACCACTGCTCTGATACTCTCGATTGAGCCATTGCCCAATAAAACCTGATTTTCAGGTACACCATTGAGATCCGCTACTTTGCTCAGCAGCGTAGCGCGATGTTTATCAGGATAGCGAGCAGCGCCAGCCAAAGCATTAGCGATGGCTTCTTTGGCAGAGTCTGACATGCCCAAAGAGTTTTCATTAAAGTCTAGCTTGAGTAATTTATGACTGTTATTATCGATATTATTATGCATGATAGGTAATCCGCCTACGTCGTCCATGAATGATAAAGCGCATGCAGCTGCGTCATATCATCTTAAGTGGCATTTCTCATAATTACAAGTTATCTAATAGCAAATTATTAGTTATTAATATACCTAGATAGAAGTACGTTTAACTTTAAACATCCCATAAAAAAAGGTGAGCTGCAGCCTATGCAACTCACCTTTCTACGTCTACATTCAGTCGGAATTAAACCATTAAATCAAATGCGCTTTTAATTCCAATACTTTATCACGCGTTTTTGCCGCTTCTTCAAATTTCAAATCTCGTGACATTTGCTGCATTTGTTTCTCAAGGCGTTTGATTTCTTTGGCCAGTAAATCAGGACTGCGCAAAATGCTAATATCGACATCAGGCAGATTGCTTTTTACAGGGATTACTTGATTGTCATTGGCATCAAGGTTTTCACCCGTGTCAATTTTATCGGTAATACTACGGCGCGCACCTTTTGGCGTAATATTGTGCTCAAGGTTAAAGGCAACTTGTTTTTCGCGGCGACGGTCAGTCTCCTCTATCGCTTTTTCCATACTCGGCGTAATGCGGTCAGCGTACAAAATCGCTTTACCGTTTAAGTGACGGGCAGCACGGCCAATGGTCTGGATCAGCGAGCGCTCAGAACGCAAAAAGCCCTCTTTATCAGCATCAAATATCGCTACCAATGACACCTCTGGCATATCCAAACCTTCACGCAACAGGTTAATACCGACCAGCACATCATGCACGCCTGTCCGCAGCTCATGAATAATCTGCATGCGCTCAACGGTATCGATATCTGAATGCAGATAAGCGACTTTGACATCGTATTCTTTAAGATAACTGGTCAAATCTTCCGCCATACGCTTGGTTAACGTGGTGATAAGCACGCGCTCGTCAAGCTCGCGGCGTTTGGTAATCTCAGATAGCACATCATCAACCTGCGTCAATACTGGACGAATCTCAATCTCAGGGTCAATCAAACCGGTTGGACGCACGACTTGCTCGACCACCCGCTCGCTGTGTTCAAGCTCATACTGTGCTGGCGTTGCGCTAACATAGATGGTTTTAGGCTTAATACGCTCCCATTCTTCAAACTTCATCGGGCGATTGTTCATTGCACTTGGCAGACGAAAGCCATAATTGACGAGGTTTTCTTTACGCGACCTATCGCCTTTATACATCGCCCCAATTTGCGAAACCGTCACGTGCGATTCATCGATAAATAACAGCGCATCTTCTGGAATATAATCAAACAAAGTCGGCGGCGCTTCCCCTGACGGACGACCAGACAGATGCTGCGAGTAGTTTTCGATACCATTACAGTAGCCGAGCTGCTGAATCATCTCAAGATCATACTGGGTACGCTCTTTTAGACGCTGCGCTTCAACCAATTTATTATTGTCGCGAAAATACTCGAGACGCGGCTCAAGCTCGGCGCGAATGGTATGACTTGCTGCTTCCAGTTTATTGCGCGGGGTCACATAATGCGATTTCGGATAAATGGTAATACGCGGCACACTTCGGACGGTTTTGCCAGTTAACGGGTCAAACCAAGTAATTTTCTCCACTTCATCATCAAACAGATGTACGCGCACCGCTAGCTGCTCAGATTCCGCAGGATAAATATCTAACAGCTCACCGCGCAAGCGATAGGTACCACGGCCAAAATCTAACTCATTACGGTTATATTGCATTTCAACCAAACGCTTAATGGTCGCGGTCCGATCGATTTTATCGCCAACCACCACATGCAAAAGCATTTTTAGATAACTTTCTGGATCACCCAAACCATAAATACAGGAGACCGAAGCCACAATAATCGCATCACGGCGCTCAAGTAGCGCCCGCGTCGCTGATAGGCGCATTTGGTCAATATGGTCGTTGATAGCACTGTCTTTTTCGATAAAGGTATCACTCGCAGCAACATAGGCTTCCGGCTGATAATAGTCGTAATAACTGACAAAATACTCAACCGCATTATTTGGAAAGAACGCTTTAAATTCGCCATAGAGCTGGGCGGCAAGGGTTTTATTGTGCGCCATAATAATGGTTGGACGCTGGCATTCAGCGATGACTTTTGCCATGGTATAAGTCTTACCAGAACCGGTCACACCGAGTAATAATTGCTCATCCATCCCAGCATTGATACCATTAACAAGCTTGGCAATCGCTTGTGGTTGGTCGCCTGCCGGCTCAAAGTCGGTGACCATCTCAAAGGCGCGGCTTGATATTTGCGTACCAGACGCGTTGACACCACTGATTTCAGCTTCGCCTTGCAGCTGAGTGGCCAATTGGTTTAACTGACGCGACGAGCGCGGTTCAGGCATTCGCATAATGGCTTTCTTCCTGACATTTATAAAAGGTTATAAGAGTTTAGACTTATAACAATATGGGGTCTAAATCCCAGTTTTTAAAGGATAATCATGGGTTTCATTTCCTATTTACCCACATAATTAACGGCTAAAATTTGCGCTATTAACGGTAATTTTAAAACGACTACTATTCATTTAACGTCTATTATTTATAGGAAAGGCACAGAATGGCAGCTAAATTTACAAAGCTTTTCACGATTAACAAAGTCATTACACGACCACTTAATAAAGCCTAAAACCTAGGGGTTCAATCGCGCTCATAAACTGCTACTATGGGTACTGAATTAATGAACAAGCAGTATTAAGAAGCGATAAGTACAAGCAACAACACGCTTAAAAATTAATCGAACAACTAATAAAAACTTAAAATAATGGAGCAAACTATGAGAGAACGTTACGCAAGTGGTATTGATGATAAAACCGCTGAAAAAATGGTTGAACTGTTAAACGCTAACTTAGCCAATCTGATTGACCTAAGTATGGACAGCAAGCAGTGCCATTGGAACTTGCAAGGTACTGGCTTTATTGGCGTACATCAATTGTTAGATGAGACTTATGAGCGTTTGACTGAAGCATTTGATACAGTTGCCGAACGTATCGTTATTCTTGGCGGTAAAGCCAACGGTATCTCTAAGCGTGTGGTCGAAGACTCTATCTTAGAGACGTATCCAACTGATATCACAGAAGTTGATGAGCACGTACGCGAGCTTACCAATCGTTATAAAACTATTGCTGCCTCACTGCGTGAAGGTATTGATACCGCGGGTGATGCAGGCGATGAAGATACGGCGGATTTGTTGACTGAAGTAAGCCGTATTGTTGATAAAGACGCTTGGTTCATCGGTGCTAATGCCCCAAAGAAAAAGTAACAGCGACTGAATAAATCTATGAATGATATTCAGATAAGTATAAAAAAAGGTCACTTTTATAGTGACCTTTTTTATACCTTAAAACTTATTTTTATGAATTGCTGTTAAGGTCAAAATATCCTAAAAACGCGACGGTATGGCTGATATCAATTTTTTGTAGACTCTGTCTGCGCAGGCACAGCAAGCAAGAAAAATTGATTTTAAAGACGGGTATTAAAACGGGTTAGAATTAGACTAAAAAATAATGACATTAAAAAACGCCTTTAATAATCTGCTTCATTTGCGGCAATAGCTCGCTTAGTTGCGCTTCAGTCTCGCTGGTATCTTCAGGCAAGGATTGCTGTAAAAAAGCCGCGGTAATTTGTGGCTGCTTGGCAAGGATACTTTGCCCTACTGCCGTATCGTAGAATTTAATCTGGGCGTCAACTTCAGCTTGTGTGTAGTAAGTCTTAGCGGCACTAATATAAGCTTGCGTCAAGGTTTGTGCGTCGGCTGCATTGCCAATACCCTCAGTCATAATCTTGGCATATTGACCTAACACGCTTTGAATTTGCTCTTGTAGCTCGCGTTGGCGCTTATTTAACGGTTGGTCACTGGCGCGCTGATTACTGCTTTGATTCTGGTTTTTGGTTTGCGTATTAATGGCATCGATGGCCGCTTGTTGGCCATTGACGATAGACTGAATCTGCTCGTCGATATGCATCACTTGCATCAGTTTAATGATAGACACATCAGTTGGTGCTTGATTGTTCATTTGCTGCTTGGCAATATTATTGGTGCCCTTACTAACCCTATTTGGCTCACTATGGACAATCAATTCTGCATTGGCATTGACGATAGGTGCTGATAGAAGCGTTGTCACCACCAAAGTAAGTAATGGATTGATGCTAGTAGGACGCCGACTGGTATTTTTTTTGGAAGATTTTAGGTAATTTTTCATATAAGACTCTTATTATTATAGGTGACGATTATTTATTATGCGGCAAATCTTATTAAGCACACTGCTCATCCGGTAAACGTAAAACCTCAGCATTGGGAACGGATAATGTCAAAATCGCTTCTTGAAATAATGGATTGGCGCGGAATTGATTTTCAATATCTTCAAATTTTTGCGCGATTTGCTGTTCTTGTTGATTACCAGCGATATCGACCGCTGCCACCATAAATATTTTTTTGGGGCCGACCCACTCTAAGTGCAAGTAAGAGACGCTGTCGATATCAGGATGATTTAATAGTTCTGTTAAGATATAGCAATGGGTTTTTTCTGAGACTTTATAGCCAACCAAAAAATCACGATTGCGATTGATTAAAAAGATAGCAACCATACCCAATAATATGCCAACGATAATAGAACCAAGGGCATCCCAAAATGGCTCACCTGTATAGGCATGCATGCCCATCGCTGCTGCTGCGACCACCAAGCCTATGACCGCTGCCAAATCCTCAAAAAACACCCCGCGCAACGTTGGGTTTGAAGTATTCACTACATAACCTAATGCACTGACATTGATAGCCTGACCATGCTTTTTACTTTGTAAATACGCCTGCACTAGAGAAAAACCTTCAAGCACAAAGGCCACTGCCAAAATAATAAAGCCAATGGTGTAATTGGTTTCTGTTTCAGGCGCATTCCACTCGGTGATACCGGTATAGATAGAAACAATCGAGCCTGCCATAAAAACGCCAAAAGCGGCAATCATCGACCATACGTATGACTCTTTACCATAGCCTAACGGATGACTGTTATCGGCAGGTTTGACCGCTTTTTTCTCCGCCACGATGAGTAGAGTGCCATTACCTGCATCTGCCCACGAATGCGCTGATTCAGCAATCATAGAAGCAGAGCCAGTCATAAATGCCGCAACGGTTTTGGCAATGGCAATAATAACATTCGCTCCTACGGCAATTAGCACAGTAACCAGCGACGAGGATTTCTCGTCTTCCTGCTTCTTGTCCTCCTGAATGTTTTCGGGGCTCGTGACGTTAGTGAAATTGAGGTTAGGATTGATACCGTCTTTAGAATTGCTAGTATCTTTGGTCAAATTGGCAATAGAACGCGCGCTGCCAGCACCGCGGGTACGAACGGCTTGCGGTGCTAGCTGATCTTTGGAAGGAATGTTTGATGATTCAGTGTTTTTTGAACTCATATGAGGCTCAATAAATTGTTAATATAATGAAGTTAAACAGCCATCAAAAAAGTTAAGCCATGAGCGCTAACTATTTTTAACTGCCTTATTTATCATTAAATTTAACCAATTAGCCGCTACTGGTCAGTAAGGTTTTCGTGAGACTTTGTTTAAGTATTGATGATTTTGCTAGGTAAAATGCGCCTTATTTGGCATTGCTATGCTGAGCAAGCCCGCCAATCCTATCATTGTCGTTGCCGCTTTTATCCGTCATCTTATCAGCGCCCAGACTTTCGCCAATCATTTGATTGATGTCGCAGCTCGGGCGATGCGAGCTTTGCATGCGTAGCTCTTTACGCGCCAAGCCTGCGTCAAAACGGCACTGCTGCATGGCATTTTTAATCTCAAGGGCAGGCACAGGCGTCGGTTTACCGTTATCATCAATCGCCACCATAGTAAAATAGCAGCTATTGGTATGGCGAATCGTACGGGCGCGAACGTCCTCCGCTTCAACCCGAATCCCCACTTCCATAGATGTTCTACCGACATAATTGATACTAGCGGCAAAAGTAACCAACTCGCCCACATAGATAGGCTCGCGGAACATCACTTGATCGACCGATAGTGTCACCACATAGCTACCACTATAGCGACTGGCGCAAGCATAAGCGACTTGGTCAAGCATTTTGAGCAAATCTCCACCGTGGACGTTGCCGATGAAATTGGCCATATCTGGCGTCATCAGCACCGACATGTATAACTCATGATTTAAAGGGGCGCTTTTGGCAGTAGAGCTGGTATTGTATTGCGACATAATATTCCTTGCTGTTATCGTAAAACCTGTCTATTTTAAATATCCGTTATACAGCAGGCGTTGTTAAATCGCAAATAAAGACTGTTAGAGGGAGTATAGGGATATTTTTTATTTAGATGCCTATAATTTTTCTCATTGTTTTATGATTATATTTTGACTAGGGCATGTCTTCAATTGGATAAGCGATAAATAATAGTTACAATACCGCATCTATTGAGACGATGCGAGAAATACAAGTTATGGCAAGAACAGCACTAACAGATACGCTTTGGGATCAATTGCAATCAACGATGACACAGCATGGCTGCTATCACACTCAAAACAGTCGAGAGGTCATGGAAGCCATACTGTGGAAACTACGCACAGGTGCGCCTTGGCGTGACATACCTGAAGAATTGTGTTCGTGGAAAACAGCTTATAGTCGTTTCAACCGCTGGTCGAAAACGGGTTTGTGGGAGAAATTTTTTTTAGCCTACGAAAAGAAGTTGATACGGAATGGGTATTCATCGACGGAAGCTATGTTCGCTGTCACCAGCATGCAAGTGGAGCTCGGCTTGGT
>NZ_LXWA01000053.1:0-106515 GCF_001652315.1 Psychrobacter sp. SHUES1
CTGCTTAACGGCCGGTTCTGCCATGCGGTGATGTCGTCTATGATGTTGTTAGTGACTCTTGAGACAAGAGAGCTTGAGATATCGACGTCGTAAAGCTCTTTGATACTCTCTACAATCTCAGTGGTGGTTTGACCTTTGGCGTAAAGGAATATGATTTTATCATCAAGGCCACTAATACGGGTTTGATGCTTGCGCACTAGTGTAGGTTCAAAGCTGCCACCGCGGTCTCTTGGGGTGGATATCTCAAAATCGCCTGTGTCGCTACGGACGGTCTTTTTAGTGTGCCCGTTGCGCTTATTAGGTTTATCCGCCTTTTCATGCTTGGGGTAGCCGAGATGATCTTCCATCTCAGCTTCAAGGGCAGTGTCGATAAAGGACTGCATGAGTTGCTTCTGAAAGTCTTTGATGTCATCGAAGCTTTTCATACTACCAGCCATTTGCTCGGCCAGTTTTTTAATGTCAGATTGAGTAGTCATTGCTTATTCTCCTGTTAGTGGATTATAAGCAGTTACACAGTTTTTAGGAAAGGCTCGCGCAGCTTGAAGCAATGCCACTCTATATTTATCGTTCTCGATTATTTTGAAGTCTTGAGCATTTATATCTATGATCACGTTATATTCTGCGAAACCACTTTCAACAGAAATACTTAAAGTGTAAGCTCCATTTTCTGCTTTCGCTAGCATACGAAGATCATAAAAGATGATTTCTTTATCCATATTTTTTCCTAATCAGCTTTCCCTTTCTGAGCCTCAGCAATCAACTCATGAATCTTAGCGCTTTCTTTTAGCACACAAGCCTCATACGCAGAGAGCGGCTCGGCTTCCTGCTCTTTTTCTTGCTCCTGTTTGGCTTTTTCTTCTAGATATTTCTGTAGCTCGTCTTGCTCATTTTGCTCGTTGTATTGTGAGTTGCTCATGGCTTATGTCTCCTAATATTTTTATCGTTTAATAAAAGTCATCACGACCAGCATACTTCTTATTGAGTGCGCGTAGTATCGCATACGTTTCTAAATCCAGCTCGCCCGTTGGCTGCTGCGGTCTGAAATGCAATTGAAAGGCATACACGACATTACGACTGGCTTTATCCCACGCGTCTATATCATTGATTTGATAACCATAATCGCGAAATGCTTGCTTAATCTCAGGTATCGTTGCTGCTGCAAGCAAGTCTTGATTCATAAAAAACTGCTTGTCAAATTCATCATACCAAGCGCCAATGCCGTAATCGAAATACAGTCGCTGCCAAGGAAATTTTGCACCGGGGTCAATCTTGCGCGAGGGTGCCATATCCGCATGACCGATGATATTCTTTGCTGAGATATTATATCTTTTTGCCAACTCTTGTACCAGCTGCGCCACTTTTTTAATCTGTAACTCATCAAATTCTACATAGTGCTCATAAGGATGATAGTCGAGCGCGCCGTTTTTTAAGGCATCTCGATATTCAGGCTTAATGCCTGCATTGACAATCTCGATGCCGATTGAGGTATCGTTGAGAATCGTTCTACCAGCAAAACCGCCCGCGCCAGCATGCCATGCGCGTTCGCTTTCAGGCATTAAGTTATAAATTTTATTATCGTCACGATCTAAAATCAGATAGTGGGCGCTGACGTTACCGGTGGTCAAAAGCTTAATAGCGCGGGCATTATTGCTCACCGTATAATGCAGGACAATGGTTTTAATACGTTCACTTTTACCAGTGGCTTGGTAGGTTTCGCTATCAATAACGAAGGGTTCAGTATTCGCTATTTGGGTGTTATTAGTTGTCGCGCAGCCAATTAAAGGCAGCGTTAAGGCACATGCTAATGCTAAAAAAATATTTTTTGCCATGAAATGCTCTGTATGAATAAGGGTAGGCGATGATGCTTACCTTTATTTGTTATTGATAGTAGAGAGATAAGATTGAGATATTTTTACAGCTTTTTAATCCTTGCGAATCTTCTTCGCCAAAACCGTTTTCCAACTGTCCTCCAAACATTCAATTGATAGCCACGGCTCGATAACCTCAGCATCAAATTTCTCTTTTGAGTTTGATAATTGCCATAATTTTTCTAGGGTCGCAAAAGGATAGGGGCGTTCGATGAGATAAACCGGCAAATCAGCGTTAATCATACCGTCACGTACGACTTCAAAATACCAGCCAGCAATACCTTGTTTGGTCACCCAAGAGGCGATATTTGGCACTTTGTTCAGTTTAAACTGTCCGATTTGGTCATTGATTTTGTAGCACGGACGGCGCGGTTGCACGATGCGTAATTGAACACTATCGCCACCATTCCCATTAATGATTTCATCTTGACCATACTGAAAAACATCACCGATACACACCGTCGACTCATCCATTGCAGGCAGACCAGTGACCGCTTCGGTCGTTAAGTTTTCACCCAAGGTACCAACGCGTACCTTTAAGCCAAACTCTGTATTTATCTTGTCATAAGTTGACGTCGCTAGCTGATGTACAGCTTTTAGCGGGCCGCCGTGATGGCGTCGGTCGGCTTGTTCATCAGTGCTCAGACCCATAAAATTCACCGCAACCGCTTCTTTGATGGGTGCTTTATCAATCGCGCTCATCTGCTCACGGGCAAATGGCATCGCTTTGCCAGCGCGCACGCAGACTAGATTGGCAATATGTAGCGGTAAGGGTTGATTAAAATCAGCGCTATTTTTTTGGCTAGAAGATGCTATTTGCTCTATGCTCATGGAATATCCTAATCGATAGGGATTTATTAGGCGAGTGGTTAACTCATTAGAGATGTTAAAGATGGCTATTATCTTAGCCTAATCAGGCATGTGATTATATGGCTTTAGCAATTTAACCTTTATCTGTACCAAATTTTAAACAAAAAAAGACCAGAGTAGAATCTGGTCTTCTTCTTAAACAATGCTGTTAACAAACAAGATTATTTGTTTTTATTGCGGCGACCTGCGGTTTTCTTCTCACGTGGTACAGCGACCAGTTCCGCCAATTGATCAGGTGACGACCATAGGCCTTCTAAGTCATAGAACTCACGCGCAGCTGGCGTCATCATATGCACGACAACAGAGCCCAAATCAATCAGCGTCCAGTCAGAATCGGTACCGCCTTCACGGCCAAGTGGCATAAAACCCGCTTGCTTAACTTCAGCGCCGACGCTGTCTGCCATCGCACGGACGTGGCGTTTCGACGTACCGTCAGCGATGACGATGCGCTCCATCACGTCCGTTAGATTTTCTACGTTTAAAACAGTGATATTTTTTGCTTTCATATCATCAAGCGTGTTTTCGACTACCGCTAAGCATTCTTTTAAGCGTTCTTCAGTCATGGTATTGGTCATAAATGGTCTTCTCTTCAATCATAAATATTAAAAATAAAATAGTAAATCATCACATTGCTTGTGCTCACGCGCCCTTGAAAAATAGGTAAATAGGCAGGTGTTTTTGCGGCAACATGGATAAAATAGGTAAAGTTAAACGTATAAGGCGATTTTAACGGAATTGAGCAGCAGAATATAGCTGATGGTCGATAATATATTGATAAACGGCAGGATTTAGCCATTTAGCGAACGAATTGGGTACAGTCGGGTTAATGATAGCATTTATTGGCTGTAAAGTTGCGTTTTGCGAACCTTGCTTGCGCAGCTGTTGACGTACTTGGGTGCTTGATATCGCTGCCACAGGGCGCGGGTCTATATAAATGCGTCCTTGAGCGGTGTTTTTCAAGTTACTGCTGGCTGTTAAATGCTGCAAAGCTGGCGCGACAAGGTCAGTAGCCGAGTCAGTGATGAAGTGTTGCAATGCTATGGGAAGCTGAGATTGCAGTGCAGTAAGGTTTGACGTTACTAAGTCTTGATTAATAAGCTTTTCTTGTGCAATAGTATTTTCATCATTATTATTAATAATAGGGTCATTTTTAATAATAGGGTCATTTTCAGCAATGCTAAGCCGATTAAATACCCATAAATTGACATGATCGGTCAGCGTCAAACCGTCTTTCCATTTATCCAAACTCTGCGCGCTGTCCATGCCCATGATAAATATCAGGTCATCGTGCGGGTAGCGCGCGCGTAAGGTTTTTACACTATCAATGGTATAGACCGGCGGCGTTTGCCACAGCTCAAGCTCATTGATTTGTAGCGGGGTATTTTTTATAGCCAGCTTTAGCATGGCCAGACGGTGCTTAGGGTCGGTGCTGTCTGCTTTAAACGGCGAGCGCGCATTGGGCAATAATGACACCTGTAGCTCACGCTGTTGTTGCTTTGCTATTGGTAATAAACTTTGATAAACATACAGCGCCATTTGCAGATGACCATTATGCACAGGATCAAATGAGCCGCCCAAATAGGCACGAATGGCGGGTTTGGCGTTTTTCGTTAGGTGATAGTCTTTAGAATAAGGCATAAATAAATGAGCAAAAAGCGCTGCGAATGTACAGTGTCGTTAAGTGAACTATAGCATTATTGTCGAGCGCTCAGTAGGGTCGTATGTTTTAAAGCCCTAAAGATTTAACAAAAATAGTCCATAAAAAACCGACCATCATGATGATAGTCGGTTAAATGTAGAGCGATTAAGCATGACTGTAAATTATAAACGGTACCGAGATTAAATCGCGTCGCTATGCGCTTGGATGGCGGTCAGGGCAATGGTATAAATAATATCATCGACCAACGCACCACGCGACAAGTCATTAACGGGCTTATTCAAACCTTGCAACATCGGTCCGACACTGACCACATTGGCGCTACGTTGTACCGCTTTATAGGTGGTGTTACCAGTGTTTAGGTCAGGGAAGATGAAGACGTTTGCTTGTCCGGCAACCGGTGAGTCAGGGGCTTTTTGTTTACCGACGCTCATGACCGAAGCGGCATCATATTGCAATGGGCCATCGACGGCGAGGTGCGGCGCACGCTGACGGACGATTTCGGTTGCACGAATGACTTTTTCGACATCAGCGCCCGTACCAGATGAACCCGTTGAGTAGCTAATCATCGCCACTTTTGGATTGATACCAAAGGCGGCGGCAGACTGCGCCGATTGAATGGCGATTTCAGCGAGCTCTTCGGCGTTCGGGTCAGGATTAATGGCACAGTCACCATAGACCACCACTTGCTCAGGTAGCAGCATAAAGAACACTGACGATACCAGCGAATACTGCGGCGCGGTTTTAATTAGCTGAAACGCAGGGCGCACGGTATTCGCGGTTGTGTGTATTGCCCCAGAAACCAAACCGTCTACCTCGTCCATCTCGAGCATGGTCGTACCCAAATAAACCGTGTCTTTGAGGTATTCAGCAGCGACTTCGGCGTTGGTTTTACCCTTACGGCGCTCGACCACGGCATTGATATATTTATCCATATCGAGGCTATCAGGGTCGATAATCTCAAGGCCCTCAGGCAACACCAAATCGCGATTTTTCACTACTTGCTCGACCTCACTACGCTTGGCAATCAACACGCAGTTGGCGATACCGCGACTTTGGCAAATGCACGCCGCTTCGACCGTACGTGGTTCTGAGCCTTCTGGGAGCACGATACGTTTTTTGGCATTTTGCGCTTTTTTGACCACTTGATGACGAAATGCCGATGGTGATAAGCGCATCTCATATTCTTGGCTAAAGTACTCTTTAATCCAGTTGAGGTCTAAATGCGCGGCGACATAACGTGCCACTTCTTCGGCGCGCTCGGTATCATCGCTTGGAATCTCAGAGCTCATATGCATCAGGCTTTGTACGGTCTCATAACTGTCACTTTCGACACTCATGATAGGGATGCCGGTTTTGAGCGCCGATTGCCAAAGCTCAGCGACTGTTTCGCTTGGGACTACGCCGCCTGTTAATACCAGTCCTGCTAAAGGGATGCCGTTGATACAAGCAAGCCCTGCGGCCAACAGTAAGTCGTCGCGGTCACCCGGCACAACGATAAGCGTACCACGTTTAAAGACTTCATCAACGCGAGCGACCGAGCGCGCGGTCAAACTGATGCGGTTGATACGGCGCGATTTTGCCTCACCGACATTTAGCCAAGTGGCGTCAAGCTCAGCGGCGATATCCCACGTGCGTGGCACAGAGAGCGAGTCACTAAAGGGCACTACGCCGATTAAGCGGAACTCTTCGGTATTAAAGTGTGGTGACAGGCGCTGCACTTCTTGCATAAAGCCCTCGTCTAAATTGACGATGGCTTCGCCTGGGGCGACCATTTGATTTTCGAGGGTGCTTTGGGCGTTTGGTAAATCGTGCATCCGCATTAAGATACAACCAAGCGTGCGCTCACTGGCAATACCGCCAAATTCACGGGCGTGGACGTCAAGCTTGTCAGCCAGATAGGCAGGTTTACTGGTATCGGCGGTGCTGACAAAAATGATTTTAGCATCTAAGGCATGGGCAATGGCGCGGTTGATTTGCGACGCATAAGAGGTCTCAGTCGTCGATACTAAGCCTTCACAAATCACCACATCGTAGTCGTCGCCTAAGGTATGATAATTGACGACTACTTCTTCCATCAAATCATCAAGATTGTCGTCGCCAAGCATACGCTCAAGGCGCTGACGGCTGATAGATTTGGGTGGATTAAGACCAAAAGCGTGCATTGCCAGCGCGCTTGAGCTGTCTAAACTGTTTTGCTTATCTAAGGTATCGTCTTGTAAAAACGGCTTCATAAAGCCAGCTTTGATACCGTTATAGTCAAAGGCGCGAATCAAGCCTAACGCCGCTGACGTCACACCGATACCGCGACTGATGGGCACAAGTAAAAAAGTTTGCATAATGTATCCTACTATTTATTTTATTTTTTAAGCGCGTTTTATCCTTGTGCCATACAAACGCTCCCTGTTTTCTTATGGCACAAGTCATGGTTTGTTTAGCAATCTGATGCTTACAAACCTAAGGCTTCGCGCGTTTCTTGGGCAATGCGGCATTCTTCATCGGTTGGTACCACCCACAGCTCAATGCTGCTATCGTCGGCATGGAAACTGCCTTCTTTGCCACCGACCAAGCTAGCGTTTTTAATGCTATCTACCTTGATACCAAAATGCGGCATCATATCTAAAATACGCGTCCGCGTGGTCACTGAGTTTTCGCCAATCCCGCCAGTAAAGACAATACCGGTAAAGTTAGGTAGCGCACAGCTTAAGCTGGCAAGGTACTTAGCGACGCGGTAGCAGAACATCTCAATCGCAAGCTTAGCGTCTTGATGACCTTCATTTGCTGCTTGTTCGATAGTACGTAAATCATTGGATAAGCCTGAAATTCCCAGCAGGCCACTTTCGTTATTGAGCATCTTATCGGTTTCTTCTAAGCTCATGCCTAGCTGGCGCTTGAGATGAATATGCAGGCTTGGGTCGACATCACCGCTGCGCGTGCCCATCATCAGCCCTTCAAGCGGCGTCAAACCCATACTGGTATCGAGACTTTCACCATTATAGACAGCCGTCGCCGAGCAGCCATTACCTAGGTGCGCGGTCAACCAACCATGTGGCGCTTTAGCACTGGTGATTTCGCTGGCGCGTTCTGATACATAAGCGTGCGAGGTACCATGAAAGCCGTAACGACGGATTTTATATTCATCATAAAGGACTTTTGGCAGTGGATAACGAAAGGCAACAGGTGGCATGGTTTGGTGGAAGGCGGTATCAAATACCACCACTTGCGGAATCTCGGGATAAATTGCTTGTACTGCTTCGATACCGAGCGCATTGGCAGGGTTATGGAGCGGTGCCAATACTTTTAAGCGTTTGACTTCTTCTAACACATGCTGATCGACACGCACCGCTTCTGAATACTCGCGGCCGCCATGCACCACGCGGTGGCCGACAGCAATAAAGTGATATTGCTCAAGTAACTCAAGGATTTTTTTCAAGGCCAGTTCATGACGACCGCCAGCGATGGCGATTTCTAGATTTTCACCATTTAGCGTTGTGTGTTTGATACGAGCAGTGTCGAGGCCTAAGTTTTCTGCCAGACCTGTGATACGCGTAGTATTGTCTTCGCTGATGAGTGCGTATTTGATTGAAGAGGAGCCGCAATTTAGTACTAAAGTGGGGTTGGTTAGATTCGATGTTGCAGAGTCTTTATCGTTAAATTTGGTGGTTACGCCAGCGCTCATACTCTATCCTTAGAAGTTATTTTTTGGGTGGTGAATCGACATCGATAGTCACCGATTACATAAAAAAACCAGCCATATTCTTGTCGCCGTAAGTCAAACAGCTGCCATACGCAACAATCCTATCGCTGATTTTTATCATTGCTTTTAGTCTTACTTTTAGTCTTACTTTTAGCATTGTTTTTCGCATTATTTTTAATATTTTTCTTAATATTGTTTTACGCATTTCAGGCTTGCAGTGTTTTTAAACATCTTTAAAGCTCATAACTGCCCATAATGCTCGCAGCGGTTAATGGCTATTAAAACCCATATTAGCGCTTCATTGCTGCTGCAAGGGTTCACTATAATGTACCATATTTTGAATTTTATACCACGATAACTATAAGGCTTTAATCATGCCGTTTTATACAAGTGTACACCGAATATAATCAATCTCTTGCATAGATAATAGGATAAAAGCACTTTTTATAAAATTGTAAGTAAGTTTGTCTGTGGTTCTCTGTCTGTAGCTATTGATAGTGTTTATAAAATCCCATTTTGCCTATCGTTAGTCGTTAATTCTTATAAATTTATGTGCCAATCAGCAGCAGGGGGCGCACAACTTTATCGAATAATGCTATGATTAAAAAATTGTTCTATTTTTCTATTGCAGCCTTATTTTCGCTGATAGTGATTGTTATCGCCTGCAAACCATTGCAAGATGAAAGGTTAGCCATTCTATGTTTACTATACGCCGTACCTCAAATTTTAACAGCGCTAATTTAAGCGTTGACGTCAAATCTGCTGTTTATCAGCTAACCATAGCGACGCTGGTCATCGGGGCAACTGCCTTGGCAGGTTGCGGGCAAAAAGGCGATTTGTACTTAACAGAATCGAGTAGCCAAACGGTAAAAGACAATACGGCTGTGCTTGGGAGCACCAGTCATCCGCAAGATGCCGCCTTTACTAAGCTTAATGACAATGCAAATAACGAGCAAGATGCCGATAATTTTCAGCTGCCTGCGCCGAGTACGGATCCTAACGATTATTAATGCTTGTCTATTAGTATTGGTTTATTAAAAGCCAAATACGCAAACGATTCTCAGCCTATCCAAGCTACTAAACCCATTAATCCCTTAATACATTGATTATATTAGAGACAACTTTATGAGTCAGTCAGTCACGACCAAAACTGAGCAAGGATTGTATGTGCATCCTGAAGCCTTAACCGCCCATTTGCCCGCGCTCGATTATCGCGATGGCGCGTTATATATGGAGCAGGTAAGTATTGATGAGGTGATCAAGCACTATGGTACGCCGTGTTATGTCTATTCAAAACAAGCGATTTTAGACGTTTATCAGGCTTATACCACAAGCTTTGCCCGCCTAAAGCATCAAATTTGCTATGCGGTGAAAGCAAATTCTAACCTTGCCGTACTTGGCATCTTGGCGCAAGCAGGGGCAGGATTTGATATTGTCTCACGCGGTGAGTTGATGCGGGTTTTGGCAGCGGGCGGGAAAGCTGAGCGCGTGGTATTTTCAGGTGTTGGCAAAACCTATAGCGAAATCGAATATGCCCTTAATCAAGGTATTGGCTGCTTTAACGTTGAGTCGATTAGTGAATTGGCGCTGATTAACGAAGTGGCAAAAGCGCTTGATAAAACCGCGCCGATTTCATTGCGGGTCAATCCAGACGTCGATGCCAAAACCCATCCGTATATTTCAACCGGTTTAAAAGACAATAAATTTGGCATCAGTCATGAAAATGCCGTTGCGGTTTATGAACAAGCGGCGCAATTATCGCATATTGATATTGTCGGTATCGACTGTCATATCGGCTCGCAATTGACCGAGGTTGCGCCATTTGTTGCAGCTTTAGATAAAGTGATTGAGCTGATACATAGCTTGCGAGCTAAAGGGATTGAGATGCGTCATATCGACTTGGGCGGCGGGCTTGGCGTACGCTATATCGATGAGACGCCAGTGTCTATCGAGGAGTTCGCCCAAGCATTACTGCCTAAGCTGAGTGAGCTTGGTTTAACGGTATTCTTTGAGCCGGGTCGTAGTATCGTGGCCAATGCAGGTGTATTATTAACCAAGGTTGATGTACTTAAACCAACCGAGCACAAGAACTTTGCTATTGTCGATGCGGCAATGAATGATTTGATACGTCCTGCTTTATACCAAGCAGAAATGGCAGTGATTCCTGCGACATTGCCCAAAGACGGTTTAGATACCGATGGTACACAGCCGTGGGATATCGTTGGGGCGATTTGTGAAACTGGTGACTTTTTAGCAAAAGACCGCTTATTGTCATTAGCAACAGGTGATATTTTAGCTATCACTGGCGCTGGTGCGTACGGCTTTACCATGAGTAGCAATTACAATTCGCGCGGTCGTGCTAGCGAAGTGATGGTAGCCGATGATAAGCATCAACTGATTCGCAAACGCGAAACGCTTGAATCTTTATATGCTGATGAAGTGTTGTGGCAGGATAAATAGTTTTTTAGCCAGTTTAGTGCTTACGAGTTTTTTTAGTTAAAAATGACCCATTGTGATAACGACAATGGGTTTTTTATTGCCTGCTTTAATGAAAATTTGGATAAAAAATATTTGTTCGGTGATAGCGCCCTAACTTCGCGTTTGATAGCGGTGATAATTATGATTGTATCTGACAGCGTGCTACTATAAGGCATACATAAAAATAGGATAGGATAACAAGGATATGCTAATAGAATTTACAAAAATGCATGGGCTGGGCAATGATTTTATGGTCATCGATTTGGTGACCCAGCGCTTAGAATTGACCAAGGAATTGGTACAGCTGCTGGGCGATCGTCATTTAGGTATAGGCTTTGATCAATTGCTCGTTGTTGAGCCGCCGATGCGCCCCGATGTTGATTTTAGTTATCGCATTTTTAATACCGATGGCACAGAGGTTGAGCAATGCGGTAATGGCGCGCGCTGTTTTGCCCGTTTTGTGCAAGCGCGTAAACTGTCATTTAAGCAGCGCCTGCGCGTTGAGACGGCAAGCGGGATAATCTCCTTAACGACCGACCGTTACGGTTGGGTCGAAGTCGATATGGGTAAACCGAAATTTGAGCCAAGTGAGATTCCCTTTACCCCAAGAGCGACGACCAAAATCCAAAACGCCTATCATCTAAACGTCAATGGTACGCCGGTGCAGCTGTATGTCGCCAATATGGGCAATCCGCATGCGGTCATCAGGGTTGATAATGTCCTAGAAGCCGATGTTGAAACCTTGGGTAAAGCCATCGAATCGCATCCGGCCTTTCCAGAGCGCGTCAATGTCGGCTTTATGCAAGTCATGAATCAGCGTCATATCCGTCTGCGGGTTTATGAGCGCGGGGTCGGTGAAACCCAAGCGTGCGGCACCGGTGCTTGTGCTGCGGTGGCGGTTGGTATCCGTGAAGGCTGGCTCGATGAGGGCGAAGACATACGCGCGCAGCTCTATGGCGGCAGTATGATTGTCAAATGGCAGCCGGGTTATTCTGTGATGATGACGGGGCCAACGGCGTTTGTCTATGAAGGCGTCTTTAGCCCAGACGGTCTGATGGCACAAGCGGGTATCAAGCCCAATCCAGAAGGCTAATAAATAATGACGACAGCGCCTAGCTCAGATATTCAGTCAAACACTATATCAAACACTGAGTCAAAAAAATGGCTATCGGCAGAACTGGCAACAACCATCGAAGCAGATAGCACGCTGCGTGAACTGCTAGCGCCAGTGCATCGTTGGTTAAATACGCTGTCGGTGCGCAATCACTCCGAACATACGCTGGTGGCTTATTTTGCAGGGCTAAACCAGTTGGCGCTATTTTTACGCGGCAAGCGTCTGACATGGACGCGCTGTGATAAGCGCCAATTGGCCCAGCATATCAGCCAACGCCTCGATGAAGATAAGCTGGCACTGGCGAGCGTTCAGCAAGAGCTATCGGCTATCCGTCATTTTTATGGCTGGTTGATAGAAGAAGGTTTAGCGCGTATCAACCCAACCACCGGCTATCAGCTAAAGCGTAGTCCAAGACCGCTGCCGTCTATCGCTGACGTTGATTTATTGTCGCAACTGCTTGACCAAGAAATCCCTGATACGCCAGAGCAGGCGCGCTTGTGGCTGCGTGATAAGGCAATGTTCGAACTGCTTTATAGCAGCGGTCTGCGTGTTGGTGAGCTGGTGGCGCTTGATGTGGCCGATATAGACTTAGCTGATTTGCGCGTGCGGGTGACGGGTAAGGGCAACAAAACGCGCTTAGTGCCATTAGGTATCAAAGCCGCCGAGGCGATTAAACGTTATCTACCGCACCGCAATCTTTGGGTAGAGCAGATGGACAATGCGTTGTTTATCAGTGAAAAATTAGGTACACGTTTATCCACACGTGCGGTGCAGCAGCGTCTCAAAGTTGCGGCTACGCGGGCTGGGATTGCGCAAAACATGTATCCACATTTACTCCGTCATTGCTTTGCTTCGCATATGCTATCCGGCAGTGGCGATTTGCGCGCGGTACAAGAAATGCTCGGGCATAGTGATATCAGTACCACGCAGATTTATACCCATGTCGATTTTGCTAAATTAACCCAAGTTTATGACCGCGCCCATCCGCGTGCGTCGCATACGAAAAATGACGTTGATATTAATTAAGCTCCGATTATTTCTTAAGTATTTAATCCTACATTTATGCCAAACGGTGACAGTCAAAGATTGGCATCTTTTGCCGTCCTTGCGCTTGTCCTGCTTTATCTAAGTTTGCTAATACCAAGGCATAATTTTTATTAGCAGAGTTTTTTAAGTCACTATCCTCATAGCTATTGATAATCGTGCCGTCATAAGCAGTAATCGTGCTATGTCCCCATGTTTGCCGACTATCGCCATTCTTATAAAGATGCTCACCACCTTGTGCGGCACCAATCACCATACACTGACTGTCTAATGCCCGCGCGCGTAGCAATAGCGACCAATGTGCCTGTCCCGTTAAATAAGTAAACGCCGATGGCGCACTTAACACCTCTGCGCCCGCCTGCCGTAATCGCTGCGCTAAGGCTGGAAAGCGTAAATCAAAACAGACCATCATACCGAGCTGATAAACGGCATCATTTGCTTCGAGTGGAACCACAACCGTTTGCGTGCCAGGCTCAAAAGTCGCCGCTTCATTATAGCTGCCTTGTTTATCGGCAACGGTTGCAGTAAATAAATGAATTTTGTCGTAGCGTGCCACACGTGTACCATCTGGCGCAAACAACTGACTGACTTGACGTAGCCTTCCATCGGGCACGATGACGCCATCAGGGCGATAAGGGCAGGGCAGCGAGCCTGCTAATAGATAAATACCAAAAGCACGTGCATACTCGGCCATTGCGTCGGATAACTCATCAAAACGCTCGGCAGTGGCAAACTGCCGACCCATGCTACAGCAGTTTTCTGGTAAAACGATTAACTGCGCGCCTTGCTTACTTGCCTCGCTAATAGCAGCTTTTATATCGGCTAAATTGGCTTCGATGTCTTGCTGACTGCTCATTTGTACAGCAGCAACGGTGAGTTGTCCGTTATTTCTTATCTCATTCATAGTATTATTCTCGATTTTTAAGCTTTATAGGGCTTTACTCTTAGTTATTTTTATCCTGTTATATATAAAAGCTTGGTATCTCTGCAAAGCTTTTGCAGTTTTATAAGGTGAACAAAAGCTAAAAATGGCTTACCTGAACAGAATATAAATTATCATAGCAACATTGTAGCAAAAAATGCTATCGTCATGACCTGATAGGCTAAAGCGCTTATTAGTGATGATAAGCGTTAATAAGCGCAGGCTTTAACCAGCATAACATATAGAATCTCACCACGATCGAAAGGTAATCAGTCACCCATGAGTATGTCGTTTGGATTGGCGACCACGCTAAATACCTCGCAAAAGCTAACCCCGCAAATGCAGCAAGCCATCAAATTGCTGCAGCTCTCTAGTCTTGAGCTTGCGCAGGAGGTACAGGCAAAGCTTGATAGCAATCCTTTGCTAGAGCGTGTGGAAGAGGATGAAGATGACTATGTTGATTGTGATGGTTACGACAGTCATAATGGCGAGCCGTTAACATTAGATAGTTGGAATCAAAATGCTAGCGTTGATTCGTTTGCTAAATCTACCCATTCTTCAGATGATGGTTTTGATTATGAAGACAATAGCAGTGATGCCAATATAAGTGATGAATACAGTGGCGATAGCCTAGATAAGTTGCAGCAAGCCAGTTTTGATGATGAAGCAATCGACAACCATACCGTAGAGGGCGACGATTATAGCGGTTCTGGCAGCGGTAATTATGCCTCTGCCGCGATAGGTTCAGAGAGTCTTTCATCTCATTCGGCTAACGGCAACAATGAAGACTTTGATAGCTATCAGGGCAGTACCAGCGCTACCATTCAAGACCATGTACGCTGGCAGCTGAACTTTAAGCGCCTCTCCGAAACAGATACACTTATCGCCGAATATCTCATGGATTCTATGGATGAAATGGGCTTTATACGCCTTGATATCGATGAGTTGTTACAAAGCTTTGATACCATTGCCAGCTTTTATCAATGGGACGAGCGCGTCGAGTACGATGAGGTCATGGCGGTACTGCGCATTATCCAATCGTGCGATCCGCTTGGCGTTGGCGCACGCAACCTCAATGAGTGCTTAGCGCTGCAATTGTCCAAGCTTGATACGAATACAAAGTATCTTAAAGAAGCCCAAGCGCTTCTCTCAGCCAGTGAGCATTTGGTCAGCAATAATATCAAAGCCTTGACTGAACTCACCGGCCTTGCGCCTGAACAAATTACTCCAGCGCTTAACCTGCTACGTACGTTAAATCCATCACCCGGCCTACTATTTCAAAGCAGTCAGCCCGATTATATGCAGCCGTCAGAAAGCTACGATATTCCTGATGTATTAGTCACGCCGATTCGCCGCCACAATAGCAATCACACCACTGATAACAAAAATGGAAACGACACGACTGCGCAAATAGATGGCTGGCAAGTGCGCCTCAATCCTGAAACCTTGCCTAAATTGCAGGTCAATCAAGAATATGCCAATTTGGTCAAACGTGGCGATGACAGTCCTGACAATCAATATCTGCGCGAAAATCTCACCGATGCGCGCCTGTTTATTCGCAGTATCGAAGAGCGCAATCAAAACCTTTTAAAAGTAGCAACCAGTATCGTACGCTACCAGCAAGAGTTTTTGCAACATGGCGCCACTGCCATGCAGCCCTTGATTTTAAAAGCGATTGCCGAAGAAGTTGATTTGCACGAATCGACTGTCTCGCGCCTGACTACGAGCAAAACCATTTTGACGCCCCAAGGGTTGTTTTCCCTGAAGCATTTCTTCTCATCTCACGTCAGTAGTAGTGACGGAGACATCTCCTCGACCGCCATCAGCGCCATGATTAAACAGCTTATCGCAGATGAAGACCCGAAAAAGCCATTATCTGATAGCCGCATAAAAGATTCTTTATTTGCAGAAGGCATTGATATCGCCAGACGAACGGTAGCCAAATATCGTGAAGCAATGAATATCGGATCATCCACTCAGCGCAAACAAAAATATTAAATGTTGTCATTCAACGACTTATAAATGTCATACCGCCAGAATTAAGCCAATTCAAACGTAAATAAAAAATAAAATTTTTTGATTATATAGAAACATTTATGAAACATCATTTTTTATTACATTTACTTACAATTTGATGGCTTGCTACTCTTTGGTTTTCATGACAAATTAGAGTCATACCAACAACGAAAACCAAGTATTGGTTTGGCCGATTTAGTTAATTTAACAAATGATAAAAATGTATTTTAATTTTTTATTTTAATAAAGGAGTAGAAGAATAAAGCAGTTAGCGAATAGAAAATGACAAGCCAAACTTTATGATAAGAAAGGTACTGGATGAATTATTGGTAAGGCAGCATGACAAAAGCTATAAAGCTAACTCACTGCTGATTGTACGTAATAATATAAGCAATAATAAAAGGACGATAATATGAATGTTTCTATCAGTGGTCACCATATCAGTGTTACCGAAGCCATGGACAACGCCGTTCGCGAAAAGCTTGTAAAAGTAGAACGTCATTTCGATCAGATTCAAAGTATTCAGGTAAAATTATCGCTAGATAATAGCGGCTCAAGTGAAGGTGGGAAAAAAACCCATAAAGCCGAAGCGATTATGCGAGTTGCAGGTCAAGAAATGTTCGTCCAAGCCTGCGAAGACGATATGTATAAAGCCATTAATGAGATGGCAGACAAGCTTGATAGACAAGTACGTAAATATAAAACCCGTCAGGATCGTAAGAAAACTCAAGGTCCAGGGCGCGATGAACGCTACGAAGAGCTGACAGTTGATGATGCAGCACCTGTCATGTAATGGGTTCGTCACTGCTCTAAGTAGTATTCACTACAGCAACCGATCTACATAGTAGCTGACTTTATTATTATGACTGTTTGATAAATATAGCCTATAAGATAATTATTATAATTGGCGTATTTACTAAGTAATCATATTGGAATGATAGCTCGTAAAGTTGCTTTATTTGTTAAGAGCACGACAAATAAAAAAGACCTCAACGTATCAACGTAAGAGGTCTTTTTTATTGCTTAATTTTTATCCATGAAAAAATTAGCGGGCTAATATTCGCTTAACCACCACCAACTGCTTGTACCACTTCTATATTCATACCTTCAACAATACGCATTTTATCAAGCTCACTTTTTGGAATAAGTTCACCATCGATTTCAACCGCATAGCGGCCTTTACTAAGTCCAAGCTCATTGACGACCATTTGGACGGTTTGATGCGTGGTCTGCAATTTTTTACCATTAACACTAATATCACTCATAATATGTGCTCCCTAAAAGCTAATAATCCTTTGTTACTCATCCATTGACCCATTTTGTTATTCAACTTAAGCAGTATGGCCTAAGCGAAATGTCGAGACAGCAAGCCATAGCCAACCGGCAATCATCAGCATACCACCGATAGGGGTAATCGCTCCAAGCCAGCGCGGTGCCCCAAGCGTCATGGCATATAAACTGCCCGCAAAAATAAGTGCGCCGATTTGTAGCAGCCATGCTGTGGTTTGGGTCGTATAATTAAGGCGAATAAGAATACCAACGAGCAATAATCCAAGCCCGTGTACAAACCAATATAGAGTTGCCGTCTGCCACCATTCAAGCTGCTGGATACTGACCGAATTTTTAAGCCCATGAGCGCCAAACGCGCCCAAGGCGACGGCGATAGCCATATTAATAGCGGCGATACTTATCCAATTTAGCATGGTAAAACTCGTGTTATAAATAGGATTGTTATCATAGGTAAGTTTTAACTAACAAACTAAAGCTTATTGGATATCATCGGGCAAAATAACGCTATCGATGGTCATGGCTTCACGGATTTTATCCATGGCGTTTTTTTCGATTTGGCGTACGCGCTCTGCTGAGATAGAGTAAACCGCTGCTAGCTCATGTAAGGTTGATTTCTGCTCAGAAAGCCAGCGCTGTTCAACGATATCGCGTGAACGGTCATCTAGCGTATCCATTGCTGCTAGCAGAGCCGATGAATTGTTCTCTTCCCAGTCATCCTCTTCAACCATTTCTGCAGGGTCGATACCATCTTCTAAAAACAGCTGCGGCGCGTAGCGACCATCGTCATCATCGCTCGATTGCGCTTCAAACGACGCATCATACGAGGTCAGGCGCGACTCCATTTCTAGCACTTGTTTACGTGTTACATTTAAATCGTTGGCAATGGCATCGGCTTCTTCGAGCGTTAATTGGTTGTTGGTCTTTTTCAGGCTGCGTAAGTTAAAGAATAATTTACGGTGCGCTTTAGTGGTCGCAACTTTGACAATACGCCAGTTACGAATGACGAATTCGTGAATCTCAGCCTTAATCCAATGCACGGCAAAGGATACCAAACGCACGCCTTTATTAGGATCAAAGCGTTTAACCGCTTTCATCAAGCCCAAGTTGCCTTCTTGGATTAAATCGGCTTGCGGCAGACCATAGCCTGAGTAGCTACGGGCAATATGAATCACAAAGCGTAAATGCGACATAACCAGCAGACGCGCCGCTTCAACATCGCCCTCATCATAATAGCGGTGAGCAAGTTCTTGCTCTTGAGTCGGTGTCAAAATCGGAATCTGATGCACGGTATTAATATAAGCACCTAGATTTACGCCAGGCGCCGATAAATGTGTTGGCATAGCAGGCACTAAGTCACGGGTACGTGTATCGCCAAGTGCGCTCGCATCGTAAGGCGGACGCGCCGCAGCGGCTTTCAAGGCCGCATCGCGTGCTTCGTTTTTTTCAGGTGCTGCGCTGTCTTTTTTACGGGTATTTGCAGCGTTATTAGAAGTATTAGCCATATTCTTGACCTTGGTTAAATAGATAAGCAATGAGTCAGATAAAAATCTTATAGTTATAATTGTAAAGGATAGCGCCGCTTAGTTGCTATCAGTTTTGGTAATGATGAAGTGATATATTGTATCAACAGCAGTACTGGTTTTTGTTCCTAGCATTTTGTCGCTACTTGCCGCTGTTGCTTGATTGATAAGCAATAATAAGGGATTTGCTGTGCCTGTTTGCTGGCTCTGCTGACAAAAAGCGCTGATATCAGCTTGTGAGTTTGGGTCCGTGGCAACGACATATAGCGATTCACCAACCGCTACTTCTCGTAGCGCCACTTTAGTTTTTAATAGCGGCATAGGGCAGGCAAGACCGCGCCCATCGACCATATTTTTAATTATGATTGGCTGTCTTTGCTCT
Organism: Psychrobacter sp. SHUES1; assembly: GCF_001652315.1. Classification (NCBI taxonomy): domain Bacteria; kingdom Pseudomonadati; phylum Pseudomonadota; class Gammaproteobacteria; order Moraxellales; family Moraxellaceae; genus Psychrobacter; species Psychrobacter sp. SHUES1. The sequence continues at coordinate 18,859 of NZ_LXWA01000053.1, forward strand.
GCGCTATCCGTCGAGTTAAGATTTTCTACTAAGTTAAGAGTATCTGCTGGCAATAAATCGAGCAGCTGCGTTATCGATTGTTGCTGCGCGTCAGATACGGTTTCGACAAAACAAATAGGATATGAGTCTCGTACAATGACAGATTGGTTATCAGTAGACATAAAATAAACCTTTAAAATATCAATGTTTGAGAAAGTATCACTTGTAGTCCATGGATAACAAGCGCTTACCACGACCTACTATTATAGCAAATTGCCACTACTCAATTGCAGTTGAATATAGTTATCATAATCATTGGTCAATCAGTATATCTAATAACAACCGGGCGATAGGATAAACTTTACATTTAATACTTCGCTTTATAACGCTTAAGTTTACACAAGCATGTTGCACAAGCGTGACGCGTGGCAGCGTTATTGGTAGCCAGATGCAGACGGCAATTGACCTTAACTAAACAAGCTCGTATAGTCAAAAAGACGTTAGGATTACTCGGATAGGATACGCACTTGTATTATTTTCATAGACCAGCATTGCTTAAAAAATCGCTGTTTAAAAGAACGCTAAAAACGTTAACAGGCGTTTTTGTACTAAAGGTGGGTATATCGGCTACCTTGCTGGCACTGGCCACTACTGCCAATAGTGCTGGCACGCAAGTCGCGCCATTTACTTACGGTTCCTGGCAGACGTCAAGTGCTGAAGAATTAGATTTACCCAATTTGCGCGGGCAGGGGCTAAGCTTTGCTGAGCAATATGAAAATAAACTGCTTGGGGAGTGGTCATTAAGAAACATCAATAGTCGCGCGAAGATGGAGCACGACCCTTGGATTTATGAAACCATAAAAGAGATGACGTGGCGGCTAAATGCGCAAGCTCGCCAGCAAGCGCCGCTAGGTTTGGTTATCATTGATAACCCTAGTATCAATGCTTTTGCAGCGCCCGGCGGGGTAATTGGGCTCAATACTGGAACGATACTGGCGGCAAGCAGCATGGATGAGCTTGCCAGCGTCGTTGCTCACGAGGTGGCTCATATTAGCCAGCACCATTATGAGAGCGGCGCGGATGAGCGCAAAAAAGCCTTGCTGATGCAAATAGGCGGCATGCTGGCAGCGATTGCAGCCTCAGCGGTCGATGGCGATGCGGCGGCGGCAGTCATGATGGGCAGCCAAACCGCTACCATGAATAGCAGCATGGCTTTTAGCCGTAGTAATGAGCGTGATGCCGACCGTGTGGGCATGCAAATCATGAACCAAGCGGGTTACGATCCACGCGCCATGCCGCGCTTTTTTGCAACCATGAATCAAAAAAGCCAATTGAACCAAACCGCCAATCAATTCCTGCCCAGTTTTGTGCGCTCGCATCCTTTGAGTAATGAGCGTTTAAGCGAATCGCAAAGCCGCGCCCAGCGTTATGATGCTCTGCCTTTATCCAAGCAGCAGCGCCATCAAGCGTTGTTTGATTTGCTCTATTGGCGCACGCAAAGCACCGGCGAGCATGTCTCTGAAACCGCGTTGACGACCGCCGCAAAAAATAGTGTTGGCGCAAAATTGGCGCTGATGTATTGGTATGGCGAGCAGCAGCGTTTTGGCGAGGCCAATGAGATATATACCGAGCTGTCAGCGCTACCCGCAGCCCAGCGGCAAGTATTGGAACCCTTATTGTCCATAACCCAAAGTCAAATTCTCACTGAGCAAAATAAATGGCAACAAGCGGCGGAACTGCTTGAGAGTCAGCAGCGCTTATATCCTGAACGCCGCGACTTGCGTCTTTATTTAGCGGAAGCGCTGACCAATAGCAATCAGCCAGCCAAGGCGCAAGCACTGCTTAAGCCCTTGACCGAGCAGCAGCCAAGTGACCGCTATGCATGGCAAAGCTTGCAACTGGCCAATGAAAAAATCGCCAAAACTACCGAGTCGCCGCAACTGGCAAAAATCGCCACCATCAATGCGCTGCGTTATCGCAGTCATGACCAGCTGTGGAGCGGACATTATGAGCGCGCGCTGACTTCCTTAACGCAAGCCAAGCAATTGACCGAGCAAATGCAAAAAACCGCGCAAGCGAGCAGCGCCCGACCGTTACTTGCCAGTATTAATGCGGAAATCAAAGCGGTAAAAACCGCCAAAGACTTTAAGCCTTAGGCGGTTGTTTGCTAGCTTGGGTCGATACGCAGATTAAGAATATATAACTTTTTTTAACTTCACTTAACCTTGCAGAGCATCTTTTACCAATTTAGAGATTAATGCAGGGTCAGCACGGCCTGCGGTTTTATTCTTTAACACCCCCATCACGCTGCCCATATCGCGCATTGAGGTGGCGCCTTGCTCTTTGATTTCGGCATTGACCAAAGCGGCAAGCTCGGCATCATCCATTTGTTTTGGCATAAACTCATTAATAATATCAATCTCGAACTGCTCTTTACTGGCCAAATCATCGCGGCCATTTTCGGTAAAGATAGACAAGGACTCATGACGCTGTTTGAGCTGCTTTTGTAGCACTTCTAACACTTGCGCATCATCAAGCTCGGTTTGGCGATCAATCTCAATCTGCTTGACCACAGATTGGACGTTGCGCAACACTTTGACGCGTTCAAGCTCGCGCGCTTTCATAGAGGTTTTGATGGTGTCAGATAATGTCTGTTTAAGTTGGCTCATTGTTATTATTCCTTATAAGTATGGGTAAAATAGTTTTTGGTAAGTGTTAAATAAAAATATGCTGAGCATTTATCAGCAGCAATAACAAAAATTGTAGCATAAAAAACGCCACTGTTATTCATCGATAACAGTGGCGTTAGTGTAGCGCTGGTAGGTAGCTAATCGTATTGGTGATTAGTACATACGAGTGGTACGAATAGTTTCGCGTTGTAATTTTTTCTTATAACGCTTTACAGCAGCGGCTTTTTTGCGCTTGCGTACTTGCGTTGGTTTTTCATAAAATTCACGCTTACGTACGTCTGATAGAACGCCGGCTTTTTCACAAGCACGTTTGAAACGACGGATAGCGATGTCAACTGGTTCGTTTTCTTTAACCTTAACTGCAGGCATGAAATCTCCTTGATTAGGATGAGATATAAGGGCATTAGTTTGGCTGTGTATTAGTATTTAGCCGTAATATCTCAAGATTATCGGCATCAGCTCAAACTAGGATAGTCTTGCGCACTAGCACAAGGGCGCTTATTTTAATCAAAAACTGCAGTAAAGTCAAAGGCTTTAGCGTATTTATGTAAGATAAGGGCTTAAATAGAGGTCAAATAATAGACAATAAAATTTAATTACACCGTACAAATATAATAAGATTTAACTGAAGGCGTGAGTATTAATATTTTTAATAATCTTTTAACAAATAATCAATAAATTGTGGACAAAACAGCTGTTTAGCAATAACGGCTTATATGGAGTCTATGGTATCCTATCCTATCCTATACTCAGTCTGTCGCTCATATTTAAGCTGCTTTAAATTTCAAGATTTAGCTATTGAAACTAGACGCTTAAAAATATGCCGAGATAGACGTTACAAGGCTTTTATAGCTATTATTTTGAGGATTTTTGAATGAAAAATGGCATGAAGAAAACAACGATTGGTACTGCATTGTGGGCGACATTGTTTCTGACGATGGGCGTCAGTCTAAGTGCTTGTAGCACTGACAAGGAAGAAGCGAGCACTGAATCAGGTGAAGTCTTAGCAAAAGATAAAGTCGATGAAGCTTCAGAACTTGCACGTGCAAACGCACCTGAAGCAGAAGATATGGACTTCCCAGAAACAGCGCCGATGCCTGCTGCTGACACGGCAGAAGGGACAGAAGAGGGTGCTACGGGTACTGACACTGCAGTAGCAGAAGATGGCGCAGCGACAGATGCGGCAGGAGATATGGCTACTACAAGTACTGATACAGAAGCGGCTACTACTGATAGTGCCATGGCGACAAATACCGATGCGGCCGCTACGACTACTGATACGACTGAGCCTGCAACGAACTAATAGTATTTAGTAGCTATGAGTAATTAAGTAAGTAAGCCGCATGCTCATTTCATAATAGCGATTCATCATTGCCAGCGATGACTATTAATATGCCAGCTACGATATTTAAGTTTATATTAACAAACTATAGATGAAGGATTAACTATGACTATGCAGCAAAATACAATGAAGAAAAAATCCGTTGCTAAATTGGCGCTCACAAGCCTAAGCTTAAGTGCACTTTTGGCATTGAGCGCTTGTAGTGGCGGCGACAATACAGCGGCTGAAGAGCCAGCTACTACCAATGAAACTGAAACGGTGGCTATAGAACCTGAAGCGCCTGTAACAGAAACCGAAGTGGTCACCCCTGAGCCTGCGGTTGAAGCAGAGCCTACGGAAGTACCTGTCGTAGAGGCTGAACCTGAAGCTGCTGCTGAACCAGAAGTGTTGGCGGCCGATGCTGGTGCTCAGCTGTACGAAAAGCAGTGTAAAGTTTGCCATGAGAATGGTTTGCTTGACGCACCGAAATTTGGTGATAAAGAAGCTTGGGCACCGCACCTTGCCAAAGACATAGAAACGTTACACATGCATTCTGCTAAAGGCTTTAATAAAATGCCTGCGCAAGCGGTTGGAGACGTCACTGAAGCACAAGTTCATGCCGCAGTTGATTATATGGTTGCTGCCGCTCGCTAATATTACGTATTGAAATTTGCTAGAATGACCGCCATTGTAAGCTAACAGTGGCGGTTTTTTATTAATGCTACAAAGCAAATATAAAGGCACATAGATGAAAGTATTGGGTTTAGAGACCTCCTGTGATGAAACAGGTCTGGCGATTTTTGATAGCGAGCAGATAGATAGCAATAATAAAGGCTTGCTTGGGCAAGTGCTGTATTCACAGATAGAGCTGCATGCACTTTATGGCGGAGTAGTGCCTGAGCTTGCCAGCCGCGACCATATTCGTAAGCTGGTACCGTTATTCAACGAATTGCTAGAGCAGTGCGATATCACTAAAAATGAGATTGATGCGATTGCTTATACCAAAGGGCCGGGACTTATAGGGGCGCTGATGACGGGCGCATTATTTGGACGTAGCTTGGCTTATGGCTTGGATGTGCCAGCGATTGGCGTTCACCATATGGAAGGACACCTGTTAGCGCCTTTGATGGGAGCGAATCCGCCAGCGTTTCCATTTGTCTCCTTACTGGTTTCTGGTGGTCATACTTTGCTGATTGCCGCATATGGTATCGGGCAATATGAAATCCTTGGTGAGTCTATCGATGACGCGGCGGGTGAATGTTTTGATAAAGCGGCTAAAATGCTTGGTCTGCCATACCCTGGTGGACCAAATATTGCCAAATTGGCAGAAAATGGCAAACAAAATGCCTATGACTTACCGCGCCCGATGCTACATCGCGGTTTAGATTTTTCCTTCAGCGGTATGAAAACGGCGGTGCATAATCTTATCAAGGACACTGATGGCTCCGACAGCGATCCAAAAGTGCGCGCCGATATTGCGGCAAGCTTTCAACATGCAGTAGTTGATACCTTGGTGAAAAAATGCGTCAAGGCACTGAAACAAGTCGAGATGAGCCGCTTGGTGATAGCTGGCGGCGTCAGTGCCAATAGCCATTTGCGTGAGACATTAGAGCGCGAGCTTGCTAAAATCAATGCTAGCGTTCATTATGCGCCGCCAGCCTTATGTACCGATAATGGGGCGATGATTGCTTATGCCGGTTACGAGCGCCTGCAAGCCGGTCAGGCAGATGATTTGGCTGTTAGCTGCGTCCCGCGTTGGCCGATGACCGAGCTGCCTGCGCTATTATAAATGCTATCTTATACTTAACCTATTAAACTTTATCTTACTCAAGGATAGCTTATGCAATGGCTTGCAATTGGATTAGGTGCTGCCATTGGTGCTTGCCTGCGCGGCTGGTTGGCACGTTTTAATCCGCTGCATAGCTGGATACCGCTCGGTACGCTTGGCGCCAATGTCTTAGGTGGACTTTTAATAGGATTAGCATTAGTTTGGTTTGAGCGTATTGGTAGCGGCTTGTCTCCCAATGTCAGGTTGTTTGTCATAACTGGTTTTTTGGGTGGACTGACGACTTTTAGTACCTTTAGTGCTGAAGTATTTACTTTTATTAATGAAGGGCGCTTGCTGGCAGGTTTGAGCTTAGTGTGGTTACATGTGGGACTGACATTACTGGCAACGGCAATTGGGTTTTATTTCTTTAAATTGGTTTTGTAATAATAAAAATGTCGCAATAAAAAAGAGCCATATTAATTTTTAATACGGCTCTTTTTTAAACAACTTTTTAAAAAAAGCACTAGCTATACCGGTTTTACAATCCCTTCTAATAGACTGGCGAACCCTTGCATATAAGCCATATCTTGGCTTGCGGTGCGCGTCGCTGCATAGAGCTGACAGTAGACGCCACTGCCTAATGGGCGTGAAACTACCCAACCTTTTTTCTCATACTCGCTTACCACCCAATCAGGCAGTGCCGCCACCCCGCGCTCGCTAGCAACCAATTGAATTAGCATCGCCGTGAGCTCGGTGGTACGAATCGCTTTAAAACTGACCTCTTCTGGGGTCATAAAATTGGCAATGATATCGAGGCGCTTAGCTTCTACCGGATAGGCAATCAAGGTTTCAGCAACCAAGTCTTGGGCATGAATAAATGGTTGCTCAGCCAAGTCGTGAGTCGGCGACAGCACCAAACGGCTCTCGTATTCAAACAAAGGCTGATAACTGATGCCCTCTATAGGTAAATTACTGGTGGTAATCAATAAATCGATATCACCTTCTTGCAGTAAATGATGTGGCTCAGGCTCAAAACCAGTGGCAAAATCCAGCTCAACATCTGACCATTCGCGACGATAGTGATTGAGAATCGGCATCAACCAATCGAAGCAGCTGTGACATTCAGACGCAAGGCGCAATCTGCCTGCCTGCCCATGTGCCAAGCGCTTTAAGTTGGCTTTGGTGCGCGTGACCTGCGGCAGGATGCTATCAGCCAGCGCCAATACTGTTTTGCCCGCTGGGGTAAAGGTCAGCGGACGCGTGCGCCGATTGACCAAGCTAATATCGTAGTAATTTTCCAATTCTTTTAACTGATGGGAGACCGCAGAGGCGGTGACATGCAGCTCATCGGCAGCAGCGGCCAATGAGCCATGGGCTCGCAGCGCAGTTAGTGTATTAAGATGACGGAGCTCTAGCATAAAATAACCTAACCACTGACGTTAAAGAAATAGGAAAATAGGTGTTTAGAATCTTGAAAAATCATAGGCGCTTTTTGCCTAAAATTACATTGCCATTATTTTACCGTAAAAATTAAAACTAGCGCCGACGCAGCAGCAATTGTGAGATAACCACCAAAACTAATGAAGCGACCAATAAAATGGTCCCAATAGCATTGACCTCAGGTTTAAGTCCCACGCGCACCATAGAATAAATACGGAGCGGTAAAATCTCATAGCTAGGGCCGGTCACAAAGGTCGATACCACCACATCATCAAGCGATAAGGTAAAGGCAAGTAACCAGCCAGCCATCACCGCAGGAAAAATTACTGGAATCAACACCGTACGTACCATTGTTGATTCGCTAGCACCCAAATCTCGCGCTGCTTCCATCAAGCGCTCATCCAAACTACTTAAGCGCGCAAACACAGTGATAACGACAAACGGTAGGCAGAAAGTAATGTGCGCTAGTAATAGCGAGACAAAGCCAAGCTGCAATCCGATTAATAAAAACAGGGTCAATAGCGATATTGCTAGGACAATTTCAGGTGACATCATCAGCACAAATAACAGGCCATTGAGCAGCCCTTTACCGCGAAAGTCATAGCGATGCAGCGCAAGCGCCGTTAATGTACCGATAACGGTCGAAACCGTAGCCGCAACCAAGCCTAAAACAATAGAGTGCCAAAAGGCATCAAGCATCGCCTGATTATTCAGTAGCGACTCGTACCACTTTAAACTAAAGCCGCCCCAGTTATAACCAATTTTTGATTTATTAAATGACATTACCACCAAAACGATGATAGGCAGATATAATAAAATATAAATCAGACTGAGATAGCCTTTGGCGGCAATATTACCTAATTTGATAGAGCGTTTATTTTTAATTGGAGTACTATTCAGTGAACTATCAGACATTAGGCCACCTCGTTAAAATCAGTCTTGCCAATACGGCGGCTACTGGCACGATAAGCGAGTAATAATACCGCCATCGCAAGGGTCAATAGCACACTGGCGGCGGCACCAAATGGCCAATCACGCGCATCCAAAAACTGGTTTTTGATAATATTACCGACCAATAAGTTACGTGAGCCGCCCAAGATATCGGCGACATAAAACATCCCCATCGCTGGTAGTAGTACCAACAGCACCCCGGAGATAATCCCCGGTGTGGTTAAGGGTAATACCACGTGCCAAAAGGTTTGGCGCTTTGAAGCACCCAAATCTTGCGAGGCGAGCAGCATATCATCGCGCAAATCACTGAATACCGCATACAGCGGCAGCACCATAAACGGAAATAACAAATAGGTTAAACCGGCAATGACCGCGCCTTGGGTATATAAAATATCTATGGGCGCATCGATAATACCGATGGCTAATAAGGATTTATTAATCAAACCATTGCTGGCAAATAATAGTTTTAGCGCATAGGTGCGCACCAAAGAGTTGGTCCAAAATGGCAATATCAGCATGAGCATTAACAGTGGCTGCCAGCGTTTATCTACTCGAGAAACAAACCAAGCAAACGGGTAGCCAAGTAATAAGCAAATGACTGTGGTGATACCCGCCATCCATAATGAATGCACAAAAACGTCAAAATATAGCGGGTCAATCATGCGCACGTAGCTGTCGAGAGTGACCGGTAAACTAATAAAAGCGGTGCTATCACGGGTCAAAAAGCTGACGGCAATCACCAGTATATTTGGCAATAGCGCAAAGATGAGCAGCCAACCCCAAATTAGCCATAGCGTTGCGGTACGAAAAGGGCTTTTATTGCTCAAGTTTTTATGACTTGATTTTTTATTACCTACGTTAGGACGCGCCATTAGCTGATATCCTTTTGGGCAGCTAATTTACTAGGGCTATTGTTTATCCCGTTATCAATGCCGCTAGCAAGCGTATCTTCTTCTGGCAACACCCATTCCCAGCCATCGACCCACGATACTTTAACGCCTTCGTTAAGCTTATAATCAAAACTTGGGTCGTCTTCATCAAAGAACTCCGAGGCTTTAATAATATGGCCGTTGGTTAGCTCAATAATCGAGTCTAAGGTACTGCCTTTATAATTACTTTCAATCACCCGCCCCAGTAAGCCGCCATGTTCTTTATCATTGGGGTCATAAATGCGTAAATCTTCAGGGCGCAATAGTAAGTTAACGATATCACCAACTTGCACGTCATTGGCAAAGTCAGGGCGGCGCAGATTGCGTAAGGTCGTCGGCCCCTCTTGCGCTTGTGCTTCGCAGACCTCGACCTCAATACGGCCATTGGTCACGCGCCCATCACGATCGGGCTGCTCAGGGTAAACGCCTTTGACTTCCGCTTTAAACAAGTTGGTTTCACCGATAAATTTGGCGGTAAATAGATTGGCAGGGGTTTCATAAATCTCAATCGGCGTGCCAATTTGCTGAAATCTACCGTCTTTCATCACCGCAATGCGGTCCGACATCGACAGCGCTTCTTCTTGATCATGAGTGACAAAGACAAAGGTAATGCCAAGCTCGCGCTGCAGACGTTTAAGCTCAGATTGCATTTGCAAACGCAGCTTATGATCGAGCGCCGATAATGGCTCGTCGAGCAATAATAGCTTAGGACGATTAATCACCGCGCGCGCAATCGCTACGCGCTGCTGCTGACCTCCGGATAAATCTTGCGGTCTGCGATTGGCCAAATGCTCAAGCTGTACCATCGCCAGCATCTCACGTACCCGCGTTTGTATCTCATCTTTTGGCACTTTTTTGAGTTTAAGCCCATAAGCGACGTTTTGCGCCACCGTCATATGTGGAAATAACGCATATTGCTGAAACACAGTATTGACCGGACGCTTATCCGCTGGCAAGCCTGCCATTTGTATGCCATCAAGATAAATCGCCCCTGCATTTGGCTGCTCAAAACCCGCAATTAAGCGCAGCAAAGTCGTCTTACCGCAGCCTGATGGCCCAAGCAAGGTGATAAATTCGCCATGTTCAATATCAAGGTTAATATCCTTTAACACTTCGGTTTGATCATAAATTTTTTGGAGACCAGTCAGTTGCAGCAGCGCCTTGTCACTATTAGGCGACAAAGGCGTGGTTTGCAGGTTTACATTCGTTTCGGTCATAAGGTTGATTCCTAAAACACCAAATGCGCAGCAGCACTAAAATAGTAGATACTGGCAGCAATTTGCATGTTGTTAAGTCTGGCGATAAGCGTTGGCTATATATACAATCTGGTTGCTGGGTATTATAACAAACCCTTGTTATAAGTCAGTGCAAGTTCGTTATCGGTTGGTTTAGGTCGTTAAAAAAATAATGAGCTAAATGCTTGGCTGCCAATTTCTTGCCTTGCAATGCTTTTGCTTGCAATGCTTCCTTCATACAATAAAGAATTTTTACCGTTTTTCTGTCTTGCTTGCGCTACAATAATTTTGTGTATGCTAAATACAAGGATATTTGCAATAGCAAACGGCTAAGTTTAAGAGATAAGCTTAAAAGATAAGCATAGCTGAAAGCTGTATCTTAAAGTAGAAAACAGAATGCTAGCGCAATTTATAATTTAAACCATTTTGATAAACAAGGACCCCTTATGCCTAACAGTAACCGCCCAAAAACTGGACAAGAAGCACTGGCACTACTCAAAGAAGGTAATGTACGCTACGTAGAAAGTCTGACCAGCACTGACCCTTGCATGCAAAAACGTCCTGAGCTGATCAGTGACCAAGATCCATTAGCGATTATTTTGGGTTGCTCGGACGCCCGTGTCCCAGTTGAGATTGTGTTTGACCAAGGTTTGGGCGATTTGTTTGTCATACGCGTGGCGGGTAATGTGGTTGCGCCATCTCAAATCGGTTCGATTGAATTTGCGGCAGAAAAATTTGGCACCAAACTGGTGGTAGTGCTTGGGCATTCGCATTGCGGAGCGGTGACCGCTTGCGTCGATGCGCTGATCAATCCTGAGCAAAACTATTCGCCAAATTTACAATCAATCGTCGATCGTATTCGCCCAAGTGTTTACAACTTGCATGAGCTGGCAACGGCCAACGGTCAAGACGTCGATGCGGATGAATTGGTCGATCGCTCTATTCGTGCCAATGTGCGCATGTCGGTCAGCCAATTAAAGCATGGTTCGCGCGCCCTAGAAGACTTAACCAGTAGCGGTCAGCTACTCGTCGTTGGCGCTGAATACAATTTAGAGACTGGAAAAGTACGCTTTTTAGATACTTAATAGCTATTTATCATTAAACGTTCGGAATGGTGGATACGATTTGATTTTGCACGTACCCGTTATCAATGATTTATAATGGATAAATGACGATTAAAATACTTAGATATTGGAAAAATTATGACGGATTTAAAAAATTTAGATGCTAATAAAGACAGTATCACTCAGCCTGAGAGCAGCGTAAAAGCAGAAGGCGTGCAGCCAATTTCAGCGCAGACGGCAGGTTATACTTTTAACCACACCATGCTACGCGTCAAAGACCCAGCCAAATCGTTGGCCTTTTATACGGGTATTTTGGGCATGACGTTACTGGCGGTAAAAAAGTTCCCTACGATGGGGTTTGATTTATATTTCTTGGCCAAGTTGACTGACAGCGAGCGGGAAAATTTGCCAGCGGGTGACGACTTAGAAATTTTTGCCTTCCGTCAGCGCGGTATTTTAGAGCTGACTCATAACTACGGTACCGAAACCCAAGCGGACTTTAGTTACCATGATGGCAATGGTGAACCACAAGGCTTTGGTCATATCTGCTTTAGTGTGCCAAGTCTTGACGAAGCGGTTGCTTGGTTTGATAAAAACAACGTCGAGTTTAAAAAACGTCCAGAAGACGGCAGTATGAAAAATATCGCCTTTATCAAAGACGTTGATGGTTACTGGATTGAAATCGTCCAAGCCGACTTAATGGGTTAAACAAGTTACTCTTTAACCAATAAAAAAGCCGCTATATGAACAATAGCGGCTTTTTTATATTTGAAAGCGAATACTCGTTAGTCTTTTTTCACTTTAAAATCGGTATGGCATGATTTGCAGCTGTCACCGACTTGTCCAAGCGCAGGTAAAACTTGATCGACACTGGTTGCATTTTGTGCCGCTGCATTTAGGTTGGCAGTGGCTTTTCGGAAGTCATCAGCTTCAGCGCGGAAACCGTCAACGTTGCTCCAAACCGCTTCAGTAGCATTACCTGTGGCCTCTTGGTTTTCAAAGTGGCTCCAAGGATTGGCAGAGTCTTTTGCTAAAAATGCCGCTTGTTCTTTAAAGACTTCGGCATCAAAGGTATCAGGCGCTTCAGCCATATCGCCCATGATACCCATCGCATCGCCCCAGCTTTTCATGGTGTCTTGACGCGCTTTGACGTCAGGGTCAACTGGTGTACTACAAGCTGTTAGACCTAAGGCGGCTGCCATCAACGTTACGCCGACGATAGACTTGAATGATTTATTATTAGAAACCTGTGCCATCTGTATTGCTCCTTTATACGTGGCTAATAAAAAGGTGCCGAAGCACTTGCATGCTCGCCACCTGTTATATTGCTACTATGAATTGAATATTATGTGGTTGTTCTAAATGTTAAAGACAGCTAAGTTCTGGTCTTTTACCATATAGCCTGTTAAACCAACATGACTTTAAATCTATAACGCTTTAAACCCATATTGCTATTAATTAAACCTCAACAGGCTAAAATAAAGTAGGATAATAAAGTACCTTTTTGTAATGTCATTTTGTAATGGCATTTTAATCAGCTATGAATGTTCGCCAAAGCGCGTTTTATAAGCTAAAAGTCAAAATGCCCTGTTTAACAGTTTAGCTACTCTTAAATAAAAACAGTAAATAACAAAGGTCAGCAGTAACGCTGACCTTGATAGTGTTTTTCTGAAATTTTAAAGAGAGCAAATAGGCTGTTTATCCAAGAACCAAAACGCTGTCTGCGGCTTATTATGCCAATGAAGACTATAAAGTCAACCAATCACGCGGTTTTAGATAAAAATCGGTCAATTCAAACTCAGGCGTGCCGGGGGCAGGTTCAAAGCGATAATGCCAGCTGGCAAGCGGCGGCATACTGACTAAGATGGACTCAATGCGTCCATTACTTTGTAGTCCAAATAGAGTGCCACGGTCATAAACAAGGTTGTATTCGACGTAGCGTCCGCGGCGATAAAGCTGAAATTCACGTTGTGCTTCGGTATAAGGGGTGTTTTTACGCTGCTCAAAAATTGGCAATATACCTTCAAGATAACCATTACCGACCGCTTGCATAAATTTAAAGCAGGTATCAAAATCCCAACCGCGGCTCTCGGTATTGACGTCGTCATAAAATAGGCCGCCGATACCGCGCTGCTCATTACGATGGCGCAGATGGAAGTATTCGTCACACCATTGTTTAAAGTCAGGATAGACGCTGTCGCCAAACGGCGCGCACAGGTCGCGACAAACCTGATGCCAATGTACGCAGTCAGCAAGCACCGGATAAAACGGCGTCAAATCAAAACCGCCCCCAAACCACCAAATCGGGTCTTCGCCCTCGGCTTCAGCAACGAATAAACGCACGTTGGCATGGCTGGTTGGCACATTGGGGTTTTTAGGATGCACTACCAATGAAACGCCCATCGCTTGCGCTTTACGGCCAGCGATATCAGGATGCCGCGCAGTTGCGGAAGCGGGCAGGTTATGCACATGAATATGGCTAAACATCACGCCCGCTTTTTCAATCACTTCACCACCTGCGAGCACGCAAGAACGGCCGCCGCCGCCCTCAGGACGTTCCCAATCGTCAGGTACAAAGGTTGCCGGCTGATCATTGCTGCTGCCGTCGCGCTCTTGCGACTCTAACGCTTGGCAGATACGCGCTTGCAGATCCACCAAAAACTCACGCACGCGCGTGATGTCATTGTGGGTTGGCGTCACGGCAGAATTGGTCTCTGGCAAATTGTCATGATTGTCTATATTTGGTATGGTCATAAAATATCTAATTATTTACTATTTATTAAGGTGTAAGGCGGTATTGAAATCTTTATCGAGCAGATGGCCCATGCGGTCGCGTTTGGTCGCGAGATACTCAGCATTCATATCGTTCACCCCAACCAATAACGGCACGCGCTCGACGACATTAATACCATGCTCGGTTAAGTAAGCCACTTTATCGGGATTATTGGTAATCAGGCGCACGCTATCGACGCCGACATGAGCAAGCATCGGCCCGCACATATCATAAACGCGCGCATCAGCCGGTAAACCCAACATAAGATTGGCATCTAACGTATCATGCCCTTGATCTTGCAAGGCATAAGCACGGATTTTATTGGTCAAGCCAATGCCGCGTCCTTCTTGACGCAAGTATAATATCGCCCCGCAGCCGGTTTCTTGTATCGCCTGCATCGCGGTATTAAGCTGGGGACCGCAATCGCATTTTAATGAGCTAAAAGCATCACCCGTCAAGCATTCCGAATGAATGCGAATGAGCGGAATGAGCGCTTCTTTTGACGTCTGACTGTCTTCGATTGATGCCGTGTCCTGCTGATTTAAAACCTCAGTTTGATTGGCCACAGGTAAACCGACAGTAAGCATCACATGCTCTTGACCGTCTGCATTTTCAAAGATATGAATATCAAACTCGCCGTGACGAGTCGGTAGTTTGGCATTGGTGATAAATTGATATGACATTAATGTCCTGCATAAGCCGATCATCGTGACGCTAGCGGTCGGTTAAAGTTTTATAATAATAAAGGTGTGACATAAGCGCTGCTAACTAAAATAGCATACGAAAGCTGTTTGGTGGAAATACACACAAAGTTCACAGACGGCGCACGATGATTAAAGCGACAATTAAAAATAAATGCTATTATGCCATACTATTTTGACGGATACAGTGACAAGTCTTAGCCCTTGCATTACTATGTCGTCACTGTCGCCCAATATGCGCTCAATATGAAAGCAAAATTAGCAGGCGCTATAATATTTTATATGAGGACATAGTCTCATTTTAAAATGTCTATAAAATTGAAAGTTCTAAATTTTGAAAGTTTGTTTTATTTTAAATCGTTATTCACAGCTATTTTAAGCGCTGTATCAATAAACATATAGTCGATGACATTTGTTGATTTATAATGTCCGCACTATTATTAACGCCACTTAGATGCTAGCTAGCATTTAAGGTAGCATCTTGTTAGCAGATTGGTAGGTATCGTACGTTTTATGCAGCAGTCACCTCATTCCCCACAGTCTAAGTCATCATCTGCGTCAGCCATTGATTCTGCTGCATCGCTATCGCACCTGCAAAAAACTTATGCAGTGATTCCACGTGAGCGTCCGCATACGCCGCTACTTGATACAGTAGACGCCCCGATTGATTTAAAAGCGTTTAGCGAAAGTCAGCTCATTACCTTGGCGGATGAGCTACGGCTTTTTCTGCTTTATTCAGCTGGTCAAAGTGGCGGTCATTTCGGGGCCAATTTAGGCGTCATTGAGTTGACCATTGCCCTGCATTATCTGTTAGATGCGCCCCAAGATCAGATTGTTTGGGACGTCGGTCATCAGGCCTATGCCCATAAAGTGTTGACGGGTCGCCGTGAAAAGCTTGGTACTATTCGCGCAAAAGATGGTTTGACCGCTTTTCCAGAACGCGCCGAGTCGGTTTATGACACTTTTGGCGTTGGGCATTCATCGACGTCTATTTCGGCGGGTCTTGGCATGAGCCTGGCGCTACGCTATCAAGGCCGCGCGCAAACGGTTGCATGTATTATAGGTGATGGCGCAATGACCGGCGGCATGGCGTTTGAAGCGATGAATGACGCCGTCCAACAAGATGCGGATTTGCTGGTCATTTTAAACGACAACGACATGTCGATATCTTGCTCGATTGGTGGTTTTTCACGGCATTTAGCGACATTGTGGGAGTCAGGCTATCAGGTTGATATCTCTGATGCTGGCGAGCCAATATTATGCCAGCGTCCTGACATGCAAGCCTACGACCGCCGTAAACGTCATAACGAGCTGCGCGATGTGCCGCAATTAGAAGACAATCTATTTAAAGCCATTGGTTTTACTTATTTCGGTCCGTTTGATGGCCACAATATCCCTGAGCTACTGCGCGTACTATCGCTTGCCAAGCAATTAAAAGGCCCAGTGTTGGTGCATATCTATACCACCAAAGGTAAAGGGTTTGCGCCTGCTGAATTAGATCCAGTTGGCTATCATGCTATCAGTAGATTGCCTGCTGAAGATAGCGAGAAGAAAGCCCCAACCGATAGCTTAGCATCGAGTACACCGCTATTAAAATACTCGCAAGTCTTTGGTCAGTTCTTATGTGATAAAGCTGCTACTGACGAGAAATTGCTTGCCATTACCCCAGCCATGGAAGAAGGCTCGGGTATGATTGAGTTTGCCCGTCAATTTCCTAAGCGCTTTTTTGATGTAGCGATTGCTGAGCAACACGCGGTAACGTTAGCAGGCGGCATGGCGACCCAAGGCGTCAAACCAATCGTCGCCATTTATTCAACCTTTTTGCAGCGCGGTTACGATCAGCTCATTCATGATGTGGCGCTACAAAATCTTGATGTGATGTTTGCTATTGATCGCGCTGGTCTAGTTGGTGAAGATGGTGCTACCCATGCCGGTGTGTTTGATTTTGCCTTTTTACGCTGCGTACCGAATATGCTGATTGCCGCGCCAAAAGATGAAAACGAATGTTATCACTTGCTAAATACTTGCTATGAATATCAAGGCTGTACGGCTGTGCGCTATCCGCGCGGAGTTGGCGTTGGCGCGACGATTACTCAGCCCGCACAGGTTTTTTCCATTGGTAAAGCGGTAGTAGAGTCAGTTTTAGGTCAAGATAACGCACCTAATAAGTTGGCATTATTAGCCTTTGGTACCATGGTGGCGACGGCTCAGCAAGCGGCAGTAAGCCTGATTAACGATAATACAAAAACAGACTGCCAAGTACATGTGGTGAATATGCGCTGGGTGAAACCATTAGATACGCACTTGCTTGAAAGCTTAATCGAGCAAGGCGTTACCCATATCGCTACTTTAGAAGAGCATACGATTATGGGCGGCGCGGGCAGTGCAATCAATGAATATTTACTTAACGAATCAATAGCCTTTAAAAATAGCCGCCCAGTAATCTGTAATATTGGTATACCTGATCGCTTTATCGCTCATGGTTCGCCAACAGAACAAATGGCTGATTGTGGTCTGGATGTTGCAGGGGTCGTCAGCCAGCTGCAGCAATTGCTAAAATAAAATCCTATCACTCAAAAAAAATTGCTAAAATAGCAGATTGAAAAATAAAGCATTTTTGCTTAAACCTCGCCTACTTGCCGTAGGTGTGAATTATTTGACAACTTGGGCGGCACTACTGCTGGCAATCATTTATTTGGTTCGCTAGGCGGCGATGGTTTCATGAGTTATTAATCTGATTTAATTTTAAGCGGCTTTTATTTTTTGTACATTTTATCAGTCACATCTTTTAAGTAGTATTCATTCATCAAGCAAATAGGTTATTTATGGAACCCATGGTCGTTATCGCAGCGCGTGCTGCTGAAAAAGTCGGTAAAGAGATTTTATATGCGCATCAAAACCGCCACAAAATCGAGCTAGATATTGAGTCAAAAGGACTTGATGGTTTGGTCACGCGCATTGATCGTTTCAGTGAAGAGCTGACGATTGAGACTTTAAAAGCCAGCTATCCAAATCACTCGTTTTTGGGTGAAGAGTTTGGTATGCAAGAAGGTCGCGGTGAAGATGCGGATTGGTGCTGGATTATTGATCCGCTAGATGGCACTAAAAACTTCGTCCATGGCGTACCGCAGTTTTGTGTTTCTATCGCGGTGCAACATAAAGGCGTGACCCAGCACGGCGTCATCTATGACCCTGTGCGTGATGAGATGTTCTCGGCTAGCCGTGGTAAAGGCGCGCGTTTAAACAATCGCCGTATGCAAGTGAGCGAGCGTAAAACCATCGACGGCGGCCTATTTACCACCGGTCATCCGCTTGAGCGTAAACGCAATGGCGAAGTCATCTCTTATGCCAAGCAGCATTTTGAAAGCTTACAAAAAATCTCTGAAGCGGGCGGTCAAATTCGCCGTTTAGGCTCAGCCGCGCTAGATTTATGCTATGTAGCAGCTGGTCGTTTTGACGGTTATTTTGAGATGTCTATTAAGCCGTGGGATATTGCTGCTGGTGAGCTTATCGTGACCGAAGCACGCGGCGTGGTCGTTGACCATACAGGCGCGCACAACTCAATGACCTCAGGCTCTATCTTTGCTTGTAACGTTAAATTACTAAAACCGTTAATGCAAGTGGTTGTCCCAACGTGGGGCGATATTTTGTAGTTTTAACTTATTAAAGATTTAGAAAATTAATATTGAAAAAGCTGGTTCCATTATGGCGCCAGCTTTTATGGCGCCAGCTTTTTTGTTTTGCCGCTTTTCTTGTCATTACTTTTATCTGTCACCGTAATGCCTTGAAATTCAAGCTCTTTACTAGTGCGCTCTAATAGTTGCAACTCTTCTTCTATGAGGACGAGCATATCTTGTACATGCGGTAAAGCTTTACTGCAAGCGGTAATGCCAAATTCAATCTTATCCAAATAGCTGGCGAGAGTGATATTCATCGCTTGTCCATTGAATACAATCGATGCCGGATACAAAGATTGCAGACGCGCGCCGTTCCAATATAGCGGCTTTTCTGACCCAGGGACGTTGGAGATAATCAGGTTAAAGGCCTGTTTTTTCGGAAACAGCCCAGTTGCCAAATTGATACCTTCCCACGCATAAGAAATCACACTGTAATTGATAACCTGCGCTTGATTCATACGGCGGAAGCGGCGTTTGCCGTTATTCATACTGCGATGAATCAGCTCGATGCGGCTGAGTGGATCGTCTAAATGCGTGCCCAAATTGGCAAGAACAAATGACAACTGGTTGCCCGCCACACTATTATCGGTACGTAATGACATGGGTACAAAAGCAATCAAAGGCTTGCTTGGTAGCGAATCTATCGACAGGAGATAACGGCGAATAGCGCCAGCACAAACGGCAAGCACCACATCGTTTTTACTGATATTTAAGCGCTCAGCGATATCATTAAAGCGCTGTATCTCATAGGACTGCGCGGCGATGCGCCGCGAGGCTGAAATGCGTTTATTAAGCACACTCATCGGCGCTGCAAAGGTACTGACATAACTGTCATCACCGAAATTTTTTAAGTTATCGAGCAATTCTGTAAATACCGGTTTAATGGTTGATATTTGCTCTTTGATAATGCGCCGCGCCGAACGCTCTTTCGGCAAAATCGCATCGACTTGGTTACGATGACGTGCCATCAGTGACCAAATCGGTAGCGTCACCGGTTCGGTTGGCGATTGCGATAAGGATTTTTTGACCAAGCGCATGGCAGCGATGCCATCAACGATCGAATGATGGATTTTAAAATATAAGGCAAAACGTTCAGGCGCGCCTTCGCTTTCTGGCTCAATTCCTTCAATAACATGACATTCCCATAGCGGCATTGCCCGATCTAACAGGCGACCATGCTCTCTTGATACGTACATCAAAAGCTCGCGTACACGCGCGGGCTGTGGTAGCGCTACATGGTGCAAGTGATGCTCAACATCAAAGTGTTTGTCTTTTTTCCAAAATATCAAATGCTCAAGCACTTGGTTAAAAGGAAAGGTCGGCGGCACCTCAGAGTGCTGCATCTGCTTGACCAATTGACAAACAAAACTGCTGTCCGCATTTTCTGGCAATTCGAATAAAAATAGACCCCCAACATGCATGGGTTGTTTACGCGACTCAAGAAGTAAAAACAACTGGTCGACTGCTGTGAGAAGTCGCATAATAAATCCTTTTATGACGATGAATAAAAAATGGCAATAAACTAAATAAGTATTCAGTTAAACAAAGGTAAAGTGTAGTAAAATTAAAAAATATAGCAAAAAATTATTGAAAATTTAACAGTAGTTAGAAAAATATCTTAATATAAAAAGCATGGCGCACGGGATTTTTATTATTTCATTATGTGTTAAGCCATGCTTTTAAAGATTTAAGCTAGAAAATTCGCCCTGCAGGATTCAACTTGAAAAATCTAAGCTAAAAACTACTGAAAAAAGTAGCCGGTCTGCGGCGAACTGGCAGCGGCCATTTTGCGCATCGGCATACGACCTGCTAAGAACGCCTGACGCCCTGCCCATATAGCATGTTTCATGGCCTGCGCCATCAACACGGGATTTTGTGCATTGGCAATCGCTGAGTTCATCAGCACGCCATCACAACCAAGCTCCATCGCAATCGCGGCATCAGAAGCGGTACCGACGCCAGCATCAACCAATACGGGTACATTGGCATTTTCAATAATAAGGCTTAAGGTATGGCGATTAAGCAAACCAAGACCAGAACCAATCAAGCTACCAAGCGGCATGATCGCCACACAGCCCATGCTCTCTAATTCTTGAGCGACGATGGGGTCGTCAGAGGTATAAACCATGACTTCAAAACCATCATCGATTAGCACCTTGGCGGCTTTTAGAGTTTCCATCACGTTTGGATAAAGGGTTTTTTCATCGCCTAATACTTCTAGCTTCACCAGATTATGCCCGCCTAATAGCTCGCGAGCAAGCTTACACGTCCGAATCGCGGTTTCGGCATCAAAACAGCCTGCGGTATTGGGTAAGATGGTATATTTATCCGGTGAAATCACATCTAATAAATTTGGCTCATTGCTATTTTGACCAATATTGGTACGGCGAATAGCAACGGTGACAATCTCAGCTTCTGACGTGCCAATCGCCGCACCCGTCTCAGCCATGTCTTTATATTTACCAGTACCGACCAACAATCGAGAAGAGAATGTACGACTACCAACCGTAAAGGTATCATTCGATAAGGCATTTTGTGAAAATGATTGAACATTGGCAGGAGTATTTGCGGCTTGTGACATAAGGATAATCCTAATAGCGGGCTGACAAAAGTGACTAACGAGGTTATTAAGTTTGTTACTGTGTTTAATGAGAGTTTTTATTAAATAGTAGTAGAGGCAAAACGTAAATAGGCGTTATGTGGCCAAAGGCTTGCGATGTTAAATGCTAATAATATAACTGCTTTAAAAGCAAAGTCATAAATCCAAGCAAAGCCTTGCTACTTGCCTAAAACAAAATGTTATTATAACAAACTCATACGCGCTTACTGACAATCTTTACCCAGTTTAACGATTGTAGTGTTTTTTGGCATGTATTAGATTGTGTTTTCAAGACTGTTTTCAAAGTTATTTTATAAGCTGTTTTTTAAGTTCTTTTTTAAATTAACCACTCACTAGGTCGTCTTTATGCTGCAGCTGCCGTACAGTTTTGCAAAACGCCATCAAATTTTGGCCATTCTTGCTATTGATCCTGAGTTGCCGCCGACCTTGGTGTTGACCAAAACTACGCCATTGTCCGCCATTAATGAGGCGGTGCGTTTTTTACAGCAGCAAGGCGTACGCGGTGTGCCAAATTATGAAAGTATCAGCATTGAAGATTTCGAAAAACGCATGAATGCCGCCTATGCCGGTAATACGGGCGAGTCGCAGCATATTGCCGCTGGGCTTGAAGACCATCCTGACCTCGATAGCCTGGCCGATAGCGTTCCTGAAACAGAAGATTTGATGGATCAACAAGACGATGCGCCAATTATTCGTCTGATTAATGCGCTGTTGTCTGAAGCGATTCGTCTAAATGCTTCAGATATCCATATTGAAACTTTTGAAAAACGCTTAGTGGTACGCTTTCGAGTTGATGGTGAGCTCAAAGAAATTATTACCCCCAAGCGTCAATTGGCGCCGTTACTGGTCTCGCGTATCAAGGTCATGGCTAAGCTAGATATCGCCGAAAAGCGTGTGCCGCAAGACGGTCGCATCAGTTTAAGACTGGCAGGCCGTGAGGTCGATGTACGGGTATCGACCTTGCCATCAAGCTTTGGTGAGCGCGTGGTCATGCGTTTATTAGATAAGCAAGCCGGTCGTCTCAATATGACTTATCTCGGACTGTCTGATAATGACTATAGCGAACTTAAGCGCTTAATCCATCGTCCGCATGGCATTATTTTGGTGACTGGACCGACGGGTTCGGGTAAAACCACTACGCTCTATTCGGCATTAACCGATTTAAATGACCAAACCCGTAATATTTTGACTGCTGAAGATCCGATTGAATTTCAGCTCGATGGTATTGGTCAGACGCAGGTGAATAATAAAGTCGATATGACCTTTGCTAAAAGTTTGCGCGCCATGTTGCGGCAAGATCCAGATGTGGTGATGGTAGGTGAGATTCGTGATTTAGAAACCGCCGAGATTGCTGTGCAAGCATCGCTTACCGGACATTTGGTATTATCAACGCTACATACCAATACCGCCATCGGTGCGGTCACACGTTTGCAGGACATGGGCGTAGAGCCATTTTTATTATCGTCCTCACTGATTGGTGTCGTCGCTCAGCGCTTGGTACGGACGTTATGCCCCCATTGTCATGGTTGGCAGGCTGCCGATAATGAACAGGCCAAATTATTTACTGAAATTGGCATGCCATTAGACTCTAAAAGCTTGGCAGCTGAGGTCATCAATTTACCCAAGCCAGTGGGCTGTGATAAATGTAATAATTCAGGCTTTAAAGGGCGGACGGCAATTTATGAAGTGGTACCGATTGACGATACCTTGCGCCGGATGATTCATAGTAATACTGCCGAGTACGAGCTAGAAGAATACGCCCGTCAGCAAACGCCATCGATACGTGCTGATGGACTACGCAAAGTCATAGAGGGTCGGACGACGTTAGAAGAAGTGCTGCGGGTAACTAAAGAAAGCGCCCTAACTGATGACGCTATGATTGTATAAAAAAACGATGGTATAAGAAAAACGATTGTATAAAGCAAAACGATTGTATAAAGCAAAACGGTCATTGAGTCAAAAGTCGGTGCAATTGGCTCAATAACCGCTAATCAAAAAGTCAGTTTGGTTTATTTGTAATAGCGCTGCTATTTCGCGGCGATACATTCAACTTCAACGCTTGCGCCCGCTGCAAGCTCTGCGACACCAAAAGCTGAGCGTACCGGATAAGGCTTAGCCAATTCTGATTTATAGATTTTATTAAAGTTATCAAAGTCATCCATATCAGTCAGCATCGCCATACATTTGACGATGTCTGATTTTTGGTAGCCGTACTTTAACAAGGTTTCATGGATATTATCGAGCGCTTGTTTGGCTTCCGCTTTGACGCCGCCTTTGACCAATTTGCCGTCTTTAAAACCAATCTGTCCTGACATATAGAGCGTATCGCCGACCCGTACCGCTTCCGAAAACGGATAGTTACCGCCGTCGCCGAGAAATACTGGGCTAGATTTGGTAATGGTTGCGTTATTGGTCGCTGGCGCGGCATTGGCCGTAACCGCAAAACCTAAGCCTAATGAACAGGCGCTAATCAGCACTACTTTAGATAAATGAGTCGTCAGTTTATTGATATATCTAGACATACTTGTCTCCTTGTTATTGTAATGTTTTCTAAATCCATTTTTTGGTAGCTATTTGCTTCTCTAGCAAATTAAAATTAATTGCTTTCTAATTCTAGCGTTGAGTGTTTGCTGCTTGCTTCACTCTCGTCTTGCTCAGACTTAGATTGCTCATCTTTGGTTTTTTCATTGTCATTTTGCTTGTTTTCTAGCGCTTTAGCGGCTTTACCTTGACGGCGTGCTTCTAGCTCAGATTTGGGTATCCAAGCCCACGTCATCTCAACGACGATAGGGTCACGGTCGCTATCTGACTCGCGGTCATGAATCACGCACGGTATGACCATCTCACCCTTTGGCGTATTTAAAATATCCAAGCGTTGCTCGTCAGATAATGATGCCACCGCGGCGATTTGACCTTTTTTAATCGGGCGATAAAAATTCACCGAGTAAGATTTAATCAATAATACGCGGTCAGAGGGTAGGTTTAAACCCAAAATAAACCCTGTTGCGGTTTCCGCAAGTAAGGTGATAGCAACCGCATGAACCGAGCCGATATGATTTTGTACCGCTTTGGTATTATTTAAACTGACCACCACTTGATTGGGATCGACGTTTTCATAATAAATACCTGTTGTGCCCACGTACGGCACAACTTTACCAAAGGCTTTTGATAAAATGCTGGCGCGCGCGGCCGCAGGCAGAAACTTGGTGACAGACAGCAGTTTGGTAAATTGGTTGCTGATGGGTTTTAGCGTGCTATTTGGTTTTTCGTCTAGCACTTTGGTGTTGTCAGAAACTTTGGCTGGTAGTTTGCTACTCAGTTTGCTAGGGAGTTTTTTTAATAATCCTGACATACAACATTCCTCAATTTAAAGTGGGATTTACAGTGTTTTACTAGTGCGATAAAAAATATTGAGATGATTGATAAGTTAGCGAATTCTTTTATCTTAGCAACTATTTTAGTTATGGTACATTAAGTGCCGTATCGCTACCATTATTAACATGAACTGCCGCGCGTATAAAATATGACTAACGTAACGGTATCTTAGGTATGAGAAATAATGCCATTTTTGTTAGCTCGTTTAATTTTAGCGAGCCACGTTATAATCGTCAGGTTTTAGCACATTTCAACTATTTTGCCGTTTTTTTCTCATGTTCGATAATGCCATGCTAGATAAGGTCATGCCAAATATGTCTCCTTCCAAACCAACCAATATCATCTATACAGGCGTTGCTGGTACAGGTAAAACCTATCGCTTGCTCCAAATCGCCCAGCAATATACTGACTGCTTACCAAAGATAAATGACAAAGAATTATTGAGACAACTTTTGCAGCCGTTAAGCTGGCGTGACGTGGTTTGCTTAATATTTTTGGATTTTAAGTCGAAAAAACAGGACTTGGTCAAGGTACCAGAAATTGTCAATCATGAGTTTTTTGTCAATAAAGCGGCGCAAAATGCGCGCGATAAAAACTTAAGCAATACCGCCTGGTCTGTGCTGCAAATGCATACGCCTACGAGTTCGCAAACGGTGAGTTATAAAAACCGAGCCAGCCAAGCCTATTTTGATAAAGACAATAGCGGGGCATGGTATTTACTGCCAGAAAGCATGGAGTTGTTAAGCGATTTAGCGCAGCAATTAACGGAATTTCAGCAGGCGCAGCGTGAGAATAATAGCCAAAATCAAGAGTTCCGCCAGCAGCGCTTTAGTATGGTTAGCTTCCATCAAGCCTATGGTTATGAGGAATTTGTCGAAGGTATCCGCCCGGTGATGGCGTCGTCCGATCATACAAAAAACAGCTCATCTCAAATGAGTTATAGCGTGCAAGATGGCGCGTTTTTGAAATTGTGCCAACGCGCTGCCAATAATCCTGAGCAGCGTTATGCGATGCTGATTGATGAGGTCAATCGTGCTAACGTGTCACGGGTCTTTGGCGAGCTATTAAGTTTGATTGAACCCGATAAACGCGCTAGCATGGCAAATGCGATGACGGTTAATTTGGCGTATTCAGGGCGAACCTTTAGCGTCCCTGCCAACGTTGATATTTATGCCACCATGAACACCCAAGACCATTCATTAACGCCGCTTGATATGGCATTACGGCGGCGTTTTCGCTTTATTGATTGTCCGCCGCAGTCGGAATTATTACCTGTTATTTATCTCAATCAAGACTTAAAAGCTGATAATACAGAAGCGTTTAAGTCAGAAGAAACAATAGATTTGGCGAAACTCTTAACCGGTTTAAATCACCGTATTACGCAAACCCTTGGTGCAGAGGCACAATTAGGTCATGCGTTTTTATGGTCAGTAGACAGTCTTGAGCACTTGCAAACGGCACTGATTGAACAAATCATTCCGCAATTGGCACAAGCAGCGGGCGGGCAAGTCACTGTTTTGCAATATATCTTTCAAGATGAGCAGCAGCCCCTAAGCGCGAAGTTTATACAAGATAGCCAAGCGCTGTTTGATAATGCCAATAACTTAGTCAGTCCTAATAATTCAAATCCAATGTTTGCCGACCAGCATTCATTGCTCGGCCAGTCTATGAGTAGTGGCAGTTATAAAATTAATGCCGATTTAATCAATAATACTGCTGAGTTTGCCAAGCCGTTTGTCTATCAGCGTTTATATTAACAAGGTGGCTAGCTTGTGATGAGTAGAGTATTACAGTCTGAGAGCAAAGCGATAGGCAGCGACATTAATCATAACGTTAATAGTGGCAATAATAATAGTGCCAATAGTAATAGTGCGAGTATTGCTAATAACGTCAATGCGGCTGCACTTAATGCTAATATTATTACGGTGTTTGAGCATCAACGTTTAACAGCCCATGATTTTGCGCACGTAGCGGACTTTCATTGGCTAATGGTGCAAGAGTTTGCCGTTTTTAGCATTAAACGTCAGCAAGGACAATGGCAACTAAAAGTCGGCCATTATATTGGTATTATTTTATTGCCAAGTGGGATGTCACTTGAGATGTTGCCCAAGTTAATAGCAAAAACGTCTAGCAAACATAATTCGTCACAGCCATACGGTTTAGCTAAAACCAATGACATCAATCAAACGCGGCAATGGGTGCAGAATATGCTGGCAGATTTAACCAGCAGTCATGATAAAAATAAGCTTCCTAATACAAAAAACTTTGGCCAATTTAGCAATCAGTTAGCAGCGCTACCGACTAAAGCAATGCCATTATCTGACTGGCTGATTGCGCAGTTTTTACAGCGTTTGGCGCATTATCAGCCGACGAAGCACTATCAGGCGAAAATCCATAACCAAGCAGCGTTACAAGGTCGTTTGCTGATTAAAGAGCAATTACGCCATAACAGCATGCAGCCGCATAAGTTTGTCTGTGAAAGCAGTGTACTGAGCCAAGAGATGCTGTGTAATCGCTTGATTAAAAGCGCGCTGAATTTACTTACTCCGTTATCTCCGCCATCAATGTCACTGCCCGCATTACAGCAGTGGCGACAAGTAGCAGTGTTAAGTCGTTATGAGTTGCAGCGGCTTGAGTCTTTTTATCAGCAAGCAAAGCGGCAATTGGCACTGCAGCCTTTATCTCGGCAGCAATTACAAGCGGCGCAGCAGTTATTGGACTTAGCTTATTGGCTCTTGCAGCAATCTGACGCTCATACTGGCAATGGCATTAAGCCGCAAACATTAGCCAAGCAAAACGCCGCACAACCGCGCCTATGTTTATTGATTGATATGAATCAAGCGTTCGAGCAATGGACAAGCCTGCGCATAGCGGCCCAGTTTCAGCAAATTGATTTGGCTTATAAGCCTTTGTTTCAAGCACAGCGAGTGTGGCTACATGATGTAAAAGGGCAGGCGTGTTTGTCCATTCGTCCTGATTTATTGATTTATAAAAGTGCTCATTTGCAGACTGGACCTAACATTAAAGCGCTGGGTGAGGATGACGTAAAATCAGAAACGCATACCTCTGCTCACTCACCCCAATCAGGCAATTATAGCCATGTGATTGATATTAAATGGAAGCATTTACCGCATGCAGGGGCGATAAGTGCGGGCGACGCCTATCAGTTGAGCAGTTACGCGCAGGCTTATCACGCCGAGCAGGGCTGGCTGGTTTATCCGGTACAGGACGATAGCAGACAACCAATCCTGCTCCAGCAACAAGCTTATAATGACGCAGACAATGATAAAAGCTACAAAAAGCCGTCCAATCATGCCAAATTATGGCTGATACCCTTTAATGTGCTGACCGGAAAAGTAAACGGTGACTTGCTTCCAGATTTGAATGTAGTATAATAAGCGCTGTTGGCAATGTAGTATTAAGGTCAGTAAAAAACCAACGTTGCGACGCCGCCATTGTTATAAAAATGGCGCATTTTTGAAAGAATTTAACGATTCTTTAAAATAATCAAAAATAGGTGTTGACACAATCGGCTTTACCCCTTAATATGTGCACCTCGATAGCGAGGAACATTAACAAGTTAGCGGTATTACCAACAACAAGTTAAGTAACAAATTATCGAGATAATAGAGAATTTCGGAGTGTGGCGCAGTTTGGTAGCGCATCTGGTTTGGGACCAGAGGGTCGTAGGTTCGAATCCTATCACTCCGACCATCTATTTAAAGAGCCTTACAGGCTTTTTTTTATGTATGATGATATTGTTTTTATGTTAGATATTTCTGATATGATAAACCAATCAAAATATATAAAAGTCCTCTAAGAGCGCCTGTAGCTCAGCTGGATAGAGCATCTCCCTTCTAAGGAGGTGGCCGCAGGTTCGAATCCTGCCAGGCGCACCATTTAGCCTGTCAATCTTGCCTTATCAGGCAATAGTTATGGCGGTTGTAGCTCAGTTGGTAGAGCCCCGGGTTGTGATCTCGGTTGTCGTGGGTTCGAGTCCCATCAGTCGCCCCATATTTTATTCTGCATCTCCTTCCTTATTAAATTCAAAAATATCAAAATAACACTGCTTGCCTTTACTGGCATTTTTTTGTGCCTGTTTGTTTTATATCAATGCATACTTTTTAAGTTATGATGATATGCGAACTAGCCTGCTGTTTTAATTCTAATAAGTTATAAACTTCCTAGGCATTTAATGTTTAAACATCTGCTAGCCTTTTTTCGCTATTTTTCTTATGATAGATAGGCTCGCGATTGTTCTATCATTTGTTAAGCCTTGTTCAATTAAGCTATCACATTAAATTATTTACTCGATATTCTTATTCAAATTTTTGCTTTGATTTTATCCAAAATAAAATGCCTATCAAATAAAAATAAAATTTTTTGCCCCATTATTTTAAAAGATTTTGCAGTCATCAGTGCTTTGTTTCTATTTTTAAATTTTTCTATATTAATTACCCATGATTGAGGAAGTGATGGATGGACGCACTAAGCGTGTTGCTACAAAATGTACATTTATTCGAAACGAAGTATTATCGATTAAATGTGACGGGCAATTGGTCTTATTCACTCACTAGGCAAGATACGATTTTATTTTATTTGGTGATGTCGGGTGGTTTTTGTATCGACGTCGGCAATGGCCCACGAGAAACGCGCGCCGGTGACATGATTATGATTCCAAGCGCGCATCAGCACGTGAGTTATGCGCTAAATTATTATAGTGATGAGGCGCAGCCGTTAGATGAGTTATTGACGAGCTGTAAAGATCATACGCTGGATTTAAAGGGTGACGGTGATTTTGAAGCGTCATTGATATTAATCGAGTGTAAGTATGATAAGGCGATGATTCGGCCTTTATTGTCCGTACTGCCATCGATTCTGCCGGAAGTCAATGATGAAGATGATGGCCGGTTTGAGGTGATTGATGTTGAGATTAGGCTACTGACGCTAGAGGCTGAGCACGAGCGCATGGGTAAAACCGCGGTGATCAATCATTGGGCAAGTATTATGATGATTGAATGTTTGCGGGTATATATTGAAAGTCTGCCTGAAGCCACTGAGAATTGGCTAAAAGCGATGAAGGATCCGTTTTTGACCAAAGCGCTGGTTGCGATGCATGAGATGCCAAGCGAAAATTGGACCATTAATAAGCTTGCTGAGGTAGCAGGCATGTCACGCTCAAGCTTTGCTCAGCGCTTTAAAGAGGTCGTTGGTATACCGCCGTTGACCTATTTGATGGATTATCGCTTGCGCTTGGCCGCGCGTTATTTGCGTTTGCAGCAAAACAGTATCAGCCGTATTAGCGGTTTGGTCGGTTATGCCTCGGATTCAACCTTTAGCCAAGCGTTTAAGCGTGTTTACGGCATCTCACCTAAAGCTTATCGGCAGCAGTATCAACAACAAACGCTCTCTTAATTAGCTGTTAACTGCTATACCTTTTTAAAAAGCGCTCAGGCTATTTATCGGCCTTAGCGCTTTTTTGCTCGATGCTCATTATTAATTAAAACTCCCGCCTTTTACCATAACTATTACTTACCATCACCTTTATCACTGATTTCGATACTGAGTATTTCGGCGATGGCTAGCTGACAATGCACTTAGGTTAAGGTACTATAGAGTCATGTTTTGCCCAAGCGTAGTAGTGAGATTTTAGCGCATTTTATGGCACTGTCTGCTGGCCGCTATCGATAAGTAGTTGGTTTTAAACGCTGATAGACTATTCATTTAGGATAACTTGGGCAAAGTTTATTTTTGCAGCTAATGGTATTTTATGACTGAACCAACCGCTAAGCCAACCGTGACTTCAAATAGCCAGCGTACTACTGCGTCCGCTACGCCGACGGGCAACGCTGATAAAAAAGACGTAAAAAGTAAGGCGAAAAATAAACCGCGTACGGCAAAAAACAAGCAAAAAACCAATATTACGCCTGCGCTTGATAAAGCGGCGCTGCTCGCGTTATTTACGTTATCAAATACTGAGTCAAATGTTGAATTAGGCGTTGAGCAAGCAAGTCTAAATACTCTTAGCAGCAGTGAGTCGAACAGCAGCGAAACCAATGTCGCCACGCAGCGGTTAGCGCTTTATCGTCGTCAGCATGAGCGCACACGCCAGCTATATATGGCCTCCGCCGCTACTCGTCCTACGTATCTGGTGCAAACGCTAAAAACGCAGTTTGCAGAATATCAGCAATATTTACTGGCGCAGCAGCTTGATAAACGTGGTCTGATGGATACCGATGGGCTAGAGCGTTTATGGCAACAGTTGCACGTGGTCGATGATATTATCGAAGATATCGTGCGTCATATGCCCGCACAGCAGCCCGCCGGTTGGCAGCTGACGACACAAGATGGTCATAATCCACTGCGTTTCCCTACCGTTGGTAAGCTCAAACATGACAAGCCTATTGTAGATCAAGGCAGCTTAAACAGTTATGTGCTTGGTCATTTTGGCGTCAGTAGTTTTACCTATGACCGCGCTTATTATATTGGTCATGTAGTTGGTTACTTATTTAGCTGCTATTTTTGTGCTCATCTGTCTATCAGCTATGGGGTTACCGCACTTGGTCCGCAGGTCGTGAGCGACTATGAATACGCTAGTTTAGAGACGCCACATATGGTAAGACTGCTACAAGGCTTGGATGGTTATTGCAAAAAACGTATTTATCAATTGGCCGTTATTTGCGCGCGCCTTAGCGTCTTCGCCAGTGACAAGCGTATCGAGCGCATGCTGATTGCTGAAGTCAATGATTTTGATAAAAAATTGCAACAACAGCATCTAGATGTTTTACTGTTACAAGGTTTAATGCCAGATAGCAGTGATTCTACGCCGCTTTTTTAAGACTTTTACTCTTTAAAATCTATTGTAAAACTTCTGTTTATCAGCATGTTAAATTGCTCACCTTAGGATATTTGCTGCTATGCCCGCTTATCATTATAAAGCGTTAGATGACCATGGCAGTGTCCAAAAAGGCTTACTTGAAGGCGATTCTGCGCGGCAAGTGCGCCAGCAGCTGCGTGATAAACAGTGGACGCCCGTCGAAGTCACCGCCGTCAATGACCGACAAAGCCAAAGTAAAAACCGCTATAAAAAACCATCGGCTTATGAATTAGCACTGCTGACTCGTCAATTATCGGTATTACTTGCCGCCGGTATTCCTTTAGAGGAAACGCTGGCTGCCGTCGCCAAACAATCACCAAAAACCCATATTAAATCATTAATGCTTGCCGTGCGCTCGCATGTGCTAGAAGGTTTAAGCCTCGCACGCGCCCTGCAACAAGCCGCTAGTTTTCCGCCGCTTTATATCGCCACCATTGCGGCAGGGGAAAAGTCCGGTCATTTAGATTTAATCCTTAATCAGTTGGCAGATTACACCGAAAACCGTTTTGCCCTACAAAAGAAAATCCAAGGGGCGATGGTCTATCCAATTGTATTAATGGTAATGGCAGTCGGGGTCATTATGGGGCTAATGAGCTTTGTGGTTCCCAAGATTGTCAAAGTTTTTGAGCAATCTGAGCAAGCGCTGCCGCTGATTACCCAAATCGTCCTGAACTTATCAAATATCATTACCCAGTGGTGGTGGTTGATGCTTCTGGTATTGGCAGGGGCGGCGTTTTTGTTTTATCGCTTTGCGCAAACCCAAGCAGGCAAATTAGCCATAGACAGTATGGTACTGAGACTACCGATATTGGCGCGCTTATCAAAAGGGCTTAATGCGGCCCGTTTTGCCAGTACGCTTGCGATATTGGTGCGCTCAGGGGTACCGTTGATTGAAGCGCTGCATATAGGGGCGGCGGTGACGACCAATTTACACATTCAAAAAACCATTATCACCGCAGCCGATAGAGTCACCGAAGGCTCAAGCTTATCGAGTCAGTTAGGAAAATCTACCTACTTTCCGCCAATGATGGTGCAAATGATTAAAAGTGGGGAAAACTCAGGCGAGCTTGAAAATATGCTCAGCCGCGCCGCCAATATGCAAGAAGCCGAAGCGACCAACTTTATCAGCACCTTGCTGTCGTTACTTGAGCCGCTCATGTTGGTATTGATGGGCGTGGTGGTCATGATTATTGTCATGGCAGTGATGCTACCGATAGTGAATATGAATGATTTGGCAGGTTAGTAAACGCTTAAGCTTTGTTAATTTCTCTGTAGCTGGCTCAAAATCCATTACCTTTATCTTGCTAAAGCTTCCGCTAAATTTCTTAAGCCTTGCTTAGTGTTGTAGATTGTTGACAACGGTATGTTTTTACTAGAGCGCAGCCAGTCATTAGGCTATAGTAAGCGCCAGTCAAAAGCTTTGCTTATAAACTGCTTAGTATAAAGGATAGCGGTTATCCAACATTTCACGGCATGTATCCATAAAAGTAGATATTCATAACAATCCATTGCAGCGCTGGATAAAAATAAAAGCATGGTTTATAGTGATAAACGGTTGAGGGTTCATTAATCTAAAGCCAACCCACTAAAACGCTCTGAACAGTACATTCATTATTTATATCACCTGATACCAAAAGCGATGACCAAAGCGATGACTATAATTGACACGATGCAAGTAGATACCATGCCAAAAAACGCTAGGAATGACGATAAGTTGCAGGCAGAAAACATGAATGAAAATATGCCCGCTGCTCTGAAAGGTCGTCCGTCAATGTCTCATAGCCAGTCTGGATTTACCCTTATTGAGATTATGGTAGTGATTGTGATTTTGGCCATTCTCGCAGGTCTAGTCGTACCAAAAGTGGTCGGACAAAGTGATAAAGCGCGCGTCAAAACCACAGAAACGGCGCTGGCAACGGTATCCAATGCGCTTGATATGTACAAAGTTGATAATTCACGTTATCCGACGACGGCGCAAGGTTTAGAAGCCCTAACCACACCGCCTGCTGACGCCAAAAACTATCCCGATGGCGGTTATATCAAAGGTGGCTATCCGACCGATGGTTGGGAAAACGAGTTGCAATATGTTGCGCCAGGTAGCGAAGGTCGTCCTTATGATTTATTTTCATTAGGCGCTGATGGGCAGCAAGGCGGCGAAGGGCAAGATGCTGATATTTATGCTCAGTTGTAAGCTGCGATTTAAAGTGATTAGATTAAAGTGATTAGCGCTGAGCAACATAGCATTTTCTAACACTTTACTGATTAAAGCGGCGTTAAAATTTCTATATATCAACCAATAAGGCTTTATTGGTTGATATTTTTTATGAAAGCATAAAATAAGTACTATGTTAGTAAGTACCATGCTAAACAGACGGCCACCATATACGTTTAGCCTTTTTAATTAAAAGTCATTACAAACAGTTGTTAAAAGTAACCTTTAAAACCCGCTATCAAAGGTAGTTATTTATGTTTATCAAAACAGCCACCCCAGTTATCAATAAACGCCTTGCTAAAAAACCTCATCTATTGGCAATGGCGCTTATAAGCACTTCGTTGATGACAGGTTTATCAACAATTTCAATGAGCGCGCAGGCAGCAGGGCTTGGTGAATTGTTTGGCAATAATAATGCAGCACAATCGAAGTTTTTGCCAGTCGATAAAGCTTTTAAAGTAGATAGTATTACCAAAGCGACGTCTAAAGGCACGCAGTTATCGATTACCTTTGATATCACGCCCGGCCATTACGTTTATAAAGACAAGCTGATGCTAAGCTTTCCAAAGGGCATCAGTGCGACGCCATTTCGCTTTAGCCAGTCGCCAATTTCTATTAATGATCCTACCTTTGGGAAAGTGCCTGTTTTTACGCAAAAAAATATCATCGCTACCACCACCCTGAGTACCAATAATGGTAAAGGCGCCAAAAATGTACCCGTTGTCATCGGCTGGCAGGGCTGTGCTAAAGCGGGTTTATGCTATCCGCCCGAGAAAATTAAAACCACGGTCAATATTGGCACAGCTCGTAAATAAATAATGATGTAAATAGAAAAGTCCATACAGACAGTGAATTGGTCAATTCGAATTTTGGTAATAATAGGTAGCCCTTCATGTCCCTTAAGAGCGCAGAAAAGTCTCTGTCATTAACGCAAAATAAACCGTCAAAAAAATCTTATCTGTTGGCGTTCGCTTTAAGCGCTGGTTCATTATTGGCAGGGCTAGCAGCGACTGGGCTGATGGCCGTGCCAGTGGCATCGCAAGCGGCAGGGTTGGGCGATTTATTTAGCAGTGATAAAAGCGCGACCCAACCGAAATTTTTACCCGTTAACGAAGCGTTTCAAGTTAGCAGTAGCAGCAAACCGACCAATAATGGCACGCGCTTAGCGATTAACTTTGACATTACGCCTGAGCACTATGTTTATAAAGACCAAATTAAGCTAACGCTGCCTGCTGGCGTGACCGCCGCGCCTTTTACCTTTAGCCAAAAGCCTGTCTCCATTGATGATCCGACCTTTGGAAAAGTACTGGTATTTGACCAAGCCAATATGGTTGCTAGCACTATATTGAGTAGTAATGGCAAGGCGATAAATAATGCCGCCGTGACGATAGGTTGGCAAGGCTGTGCCAAAGCAGGACTTTGTTATCCACCGGAGAAAATAAAAACCACGGTCAAAATTGCTGCTGCGTCACAATCGGCAGCCAATAGTTCAAGTAGCACTGCTACAGTTTCTGCGAGCAATAACAGCAATGCAGAAACTGCGCAAGCATCTACAGAGGCGACTGATACTGATCGTCTTGCTACAGAGCAAACTACGCCAGATGACGAGGTGATTGATTACGCTTTGTTAGATGATGAAGCATTAGATGCAGAGCTTGGTACTAGCAATACCATCTCTGGTGCCGATGAAGAAGTTGTAGGCGACAATGTCACAAGTAATATGCCAGCAAACGATAGCGCTACAACTGCAACAAACAATACCGTTGTCGTTGATAACGCCATTAATAGTGACCCTTTTGGCTTAGCTTCGCATCCGTGGTTGGCATTGGTGTTATTGTTCTTGGCAGGGTTGGGCTTGGCATTGACGCCATGCGTGTTACCGATGCTACCGATTGTTGCCAATATCGTCGCGCGTGAAGACAATCCAACGGTAAAACGCGGTGTTATTTTAACGACCAGCTACGCTATTGGTGTTGCCATCGCTTATGGTATTTTAGGCGCGGTCATTGCGGTATTTGGCGAATCGTTAGGCATTATCGGTTGGCTACAAAATCCGATTATTTTAATTGGGTTTGCCATCGTTTTTGTCTTATTAGCCCTTTATATGTTGGGCGTATTTAGCATTCGTCTGCCAAGATTCATCAGTAGTAAAATGCAGGGTCTAAGCCAAGCGGGGGATAGCAAACTTGGTAGTACGGGTGGCAGTTTAATTGCGGGATTCTTATCGGCGCTCGTGGTATCGCCATGCGTTTCGGCACCCTTATTTGGGGCGCTGCTTGCCGTATCGACGATTGGCAGTCCGCTCCTTGGCTTTGCCGCTTTATTTATGCTCGGTTTTGGTTTATCAGCGCCGCTTATCTTAATCGGCGCGACCCAAGGTAAAATCATGCCTAAAGCTGGCGAGTGGATGAACTGGGTCAAGCAAGGCTTTGCTTTGCTGCTGTTTGCCGTGGCGTTGTTATTAATTGAGCGCGTCTTTATCTCGCCTGTAATGCTGATAGTGTGGGCCCTGTGGTTTATGGTCGTGGCGATGTGGGCATGGAGCTGGCTAGGCAAAGGTCGAATGTTGACCCAAGCATTAAGCTTAATCGCTGGTATTTGGGCGACGTGTTTAATCGTCGGCGCCGCATTGGGTAATGACGACAGCTTACATCCGCTCGCGTCATTAAGCGCCGCGCCAGTGATGCAGACGACTGCTGGTCAACCAGCCAGCAGTAATGCAACCGATAAGACGGTCACGACGCTCGCTGAATTAGATGCTATTGTCGCCGCCAACCCTAAAGTGCTGGTCGATGTCACCGCCGAATGGTGTATTGAGTGCCGGATTATGGATAAAAACTTATTTCATAATCGCCCTGCGCAAATGCAAGATTGGCAATTGGTCAGACTTGATATCACGGAGACTACGGCTGATTCAAAAGCAATCTTAGCGCGTTATAAACTATTTGGTCCGCCAGCATTGCTGTATTATCAAGACGGGCAATTGGTCAATCAGCAAGTGGGTGAAATCGGGCACGCAGCGTTTGAGCAAACCTTAACCGCGCTAAATTAATCGTTTAAATGTAGATAAATTCCACATCATTTCTACCCATTAAAAAGCCAACGTCCTTTGATAATAGGACGTTGGCTTTTTCAATCTTACTAAATAGCTTTTTTAATATAGACGCTAAATCCTTGGTTTAACGTTATTTATTACTATTCATTTAACTACTTACCTTATTATTTACATCAGAATTTGCTCGCAATAACGCTAGTATAGTGCCCTTATTTTCATTACAATAAAGCAACATTGCGAAAGGCGCATTACCACGAGTAATGGCTACCTGACACGTCCATATTTATTGGTTTTCTTTGGTTTTTACTCTATTTTAGCAATCATGCTAATGGTTATATCAATTATCTCATAGACTCTGCTGGCGCTCATGCCAGTTAGATAAAGGACACTTATGTTTTCTCCTATTACGCCGCAGCGTCCCTCTTTAGCGCTTAACAAAGCAGGCAAAAATAATAACAGTCAGCGGTCCAAATGCTATTTAACCATGGCGGTTGGGACAGCGCTTGCTTGTTTTACCTTACAAGCCAACGCCGCTAATGGCACTCCAAGCTATGAAGAGCTACCGGTAGAGAGTATCGCATTTGAGTATGATACTGATGAGGCGGCAAAAGTTGACAATAAGCGCGTGGTCAATCCAAATGCGGCGGCTCAAAGCGACAAGGTGATTAGTAAGGAGTTTGTCGCCGAACAAGCAAGACTGTTTTATGAATGTACACAAGTACAAACCAGTGGTGCGCGTTTGGCTTGTTTTGATAAAGTTGCCGAGCAAGGCAAAACGCCGAGTTACACCACGACTAAACAACCAGTTGATTTGGCAAAAACCCTACAAAGTACCCTTGCTGGTAATCCGCAAGTTGTCCTAGTAGAAGAAAATACCACCATTTCTGCAAACAGTAATAATACAGCAAATAACGAAGCTGGTAATGGCGAGAGTTTGGATACGGTTGGATTGACGCAAAGGGAGGCGGAAGTATTAGAAAACGTCGGCGTCACCCAAGCTGATATCGAGAAATACACGCCGTTAAGTTTGGCTTATGATTTGGATAAAAACAGCGAGCGAGGTACCTGGACAGTCAGACCACACCGACCAACTTATTTGCTACCGCTATTTTATACTTTTGATCCCAATTTAGGACCAAGCACGCCGTCGCAAGATAAAGAAGAATTTACCTCTAACGACACCCGTAATACAGAGCTAAAGTTCCAGCTGTCACTAAAGACCAAAGTGATGGAGGATTTGTTTGATACCAGTGCCGATTTATGGTTTGGTTATACCCAAGAGTCGCACTGGCAGGTTTATAACGAAGACAACTCACGACCATTTCGCGCCACTGATTATCAGCCAGAGATATTTTTGACCCAGCCTGTCACAGCTGATCTGCCTTTTGGTGGCCGTCTGCGCATGTTAGGAGCGGGTGCGATTCACCACTCTAATGGGCAAGATGATCCCTTATCGCGCTCGTGGAACCGTGCTTATCTGATGGCAGGGGCAGAGTGGGGCAAATTGTCGGTCATACCGCGTCTATGGGCGCGCGTCAATAACGAGAGCTCTAGCAGTGAGGACAATCCAGATATCGAAGATTACATGGGCTATGGCGATATCAAATTTTTATATGATTTGCCTGATCAGCAAAGCCTAAGCGGTACTTTGCGTTATAATCCGAGTACCAACAAGGGTGCTGCCCAAATCGACTATGTCTATCCATTATCCAAAAACGTCAACGGCTATATTCAATTATTCCAAGGTTATGGCGAATCTATTATTGATTATAACCATGAAAATACTTCGATTGGTTTTGGTATCGTGCTAAATGACTGGAAAGGTTTTTAGAATAAACGCAGCGATGGGCATCGAGTGATGCGACACTTAGCGCCTTATCAAACTGGATTATGGCTGGCAGAGTATGGGGACATACGCTGTCAGTTGTGCCGTCTTTATCGCAGTGCGTCGCAATCACAACACCTACCAACTCATTCCTCACCAAGTCCGCCAAATAAGCATTCATTTTTTGCCAAACTGCGCCAGCAAGTTAATAACCGTTTTAACAGCGGCTTGCTTTGCTCCGATTGTCATAACAGTATCGCATGGCGACCCAAACCCTTTGAGGTTGATATCGCTTCGGGTACTGTTCTCTCTATTCAAGCAGCGACCTATTACGATTATCCGATACGTCAAGCTATTCGTGCTTTGGTGGTGTGTCAAAAAGTATGCTGATTAAAACTTGAACAATTTTTGAAGCCTTGAAAGCCCTATAGAATCAGAGAACTTAGCATAGATTTCTTATTGACTTCTATCGCCAGCATACTTTTTAGAACACCACCCGTGCTTTTAAGCATCATGAAGATATGACCAAGTTGCCGTTATTGCTACATGTATTACGTCAATTGCCTAGGCCGCACGGCTGTCATCAGGATAATAGTGTCATTGTTGCGATGCCGACGACGGAGCAACGCCTTATTAAACGAGGTTTTGACCCGGTCAGTATTTTAGTCGCGCAATTGTCTAAGCATTGGCACATTCCACTTTGGCAAGGCGTAGAACGTATCGATGATGCTATCAGTCAACAAGGGCTGACACGTGCCGAACGCTTAACCAACTTAGAAAACGCCTTTGCTTTAAGCGAAAACCCTCCGGTTAAACGCTTATTATTATTTGACGATGTCGCGACTACAGGTGCTAGCCTACAAGCATTAGGTCATGCTTTAAGCAGTCAATCTACAGGCTTGTCAGTCATTAATTCTAAGAACTCTCATCAATATCATCTATCAGCCTATGCGTTAGCACACGGCAGTCAATTGTAAAATCTGTTCCTATCAAAAAATTGCTTCTATTCATTTAAAATAACTATTATGTTGCTAATATGTTGCCTTAACGTTATATTATTGACACATTTTACCTACATATTTCGATTTTTATCGTTTAAATAAAATCCCATAACTCCGATTCGTGTTCTAAACGCTTAAATCAAAAAATACATTGGACAAAAGTATCGTTACTGTATGACGATTGTTTCTATTGGAACAAAAATTGCATGTATCTTAATGGATATAGTTAAAAAATAATAAGCTGAGAATAGATTTTAGAAGGGCTAGGTACGGTAATTATTACTATGACAGACCTAGCATTTATCAAAGACAATGACAGCTATAGATAGGGATTTGATGTGAACGCATCTACGAATAAGGTAGCACAAAAGTTACAAATGACCAGCTCAGGATTTACCCTGATTGAGCTGATGGTAACGATTGCCGTGCTTGCTATTATTGTCAGTATTGCTGCACCTAGTATCAGTACTCAGCTTGCCAATCAGCGCGTAAAGTCGACGACTGCTACACTGGCTAATGCGTTAAAAGAAGCGAAAGCTGAAAGCATTATTCGTCGGCAGAACCTTACTTTGAGCTATAACAATACTAGCACACCTAAAGTGATTACGATTACTGCCCCTGATTCAAACACTATCGCAAATTATAGTTATAACGTTAAAAGTACTATCAAGCCAGACACACCCGTAACTATTGTCTTTGAGCCAAGTAAACGGGTTAACACGGCACGTACTTACACAATCTGTGATAGCAGTAATAATGCGACGCCGCGCCAGATTGAGGTTAATAAAATCGCTAATATCACTACTAAATTGGGAGGAACATGTTAATGAAGAATTCAAACTCTCAAAGTGGTGTAGGATTAATAGAAGTTATGGTAGCTCTATTATTATTAGCGGTTGCGGTTTTAGGATTCAGCGCATTAAATATGGTTTCAGTGAAAGCCACAGATGATAGTGTATTAATTGCCAAGGCCAATACAGTAATGCGTGGTTTATCTGAAGACTTACGATTGAATCCTGACAATATATTAATTTATCAACAGGATATTCAAAGTGTTTTAGGCAGTGTATCTGATACAAAAGATTATTGTACTGCTGTTGCAGCATATAAAGCTGCGAGTGTCACAAAAAATTGTGATAATGATTTATGCACTGCAGAGGAACTAGGAAAATATAATAGCTCGAATGCCATGCAAAAAGCCTGTGATAATGGTGTTTTATTAAATATGGTTACTTGTCCTGGTACAGCAAACAAACAATTACGCCACTGTATTATTACTTCCTGGAGTGGTACTAAACCAGTCTTTGGTGCTAATACAGACAGTAATAAAGCTTGTGCTGATACATCTGGCGTCTATTATGCAGGTTCTGACTGTTTGATCATGGAGTCATACTAATGCAAGCTAAACATACTCAAGATGGCTTTTCATTAATCGAACTCATGATTTCCCTCACACTAGGGCTTCTCATATCAGCAGCAGTTATGCAGGTTTATCTCACAAGTATAAAAACCAGTAGCGTGCAGTCCGGTGGTACAGATATATTAGAAGCGAGTATTTTTGGTATTCAAAATATTGAGAAAAGTATCAGGCTTAGTAATTTAGGTATGGCGGACTCCAATAACCCTTTCACTCCTTTAGCTGGTGTGATTATGACCAGTGATACTAGTCTAGTTAGTGCCTCGCAAACAGATAAATCTAAAAACAATATGAATGGCATTAAAATGGGTGGAACATAGAGTTGATGATAGTGATTGCTATCATTGGCATATTAGCAGCCATTGCTACACCTGCGTATCAGGTTTACTCAAATAAAGCAAAAGTTAATGCTTGTCTATCAGAAGTAAAAAGCTATGGTAACGAAGTTTTCATTGTATTAAACGATGAAGACTCTGCTTCAACTCCAAGATCACTAATCTTGAATTCCTGTCAATCTATTACGGATGCTACAGGTTGGACATTAAACACTTGGCAAAAGATTGAAGCAATTACAAAAGCGCCTTCTAACGCGCGTATCGAATGTAATATTCCTAAAGGTACGCCATGTGTGGTATTACCTTAAAGTCCTTATAAAGATTCGTTTGCCATAAAAAACCACCTATCTAAATAATAGATAGGTGGTTTTTTATTGTCTCAACGTTGTTCGGCTTTAAAACACTAGCTACTTCTCTAAATACTGAATCTTACCTTCGACGCCGTCCCACTTCGCCGCTTCTGGCAGCTGACCTTTCATCTCAGTGATGTTTGGCCATTTTTGCGCCAGCTCCTCGTTCAATTGAATAAACACTTCTTGGCCTTTTGGTACTTCATCTTCTGAGAATATCGCATTGGCAGGGCATTCAGGCTCGCATAGCGCGCAGTCGATGCACTCATCAGGGTCGATAGCAAGGAAGTTCGGGCCTTCATAAAAGCAGTCCACAGGGCAGACTTCCACACAGTCGGTGTATTTGCAAAGAATGCAGTTATCTGTAACGACAAAGGTCATAGTGGTCTACCTGTTATTGGTTTGGCAAAGTACAATTGTAAGTACTATAGCTGAAAATAAGACATATTTTAGCGCTTTTGCCACTATTTGACAAATCCCTTTAATGACTAATGATTTCCTTTAAATGATACAGTAAATCGTGCGCCTGCTTTGGCGTCAGGTTATCAGGATTAATTGCTGTCAGTTCATCTTGCAAGCTAAACAATTGATTTTGTTGTGGAATATTACTTATCGATTGAGGTTGAACATTGTCGCGTAAGCTTGGTTTTTCTACTTCATTGTAATGATTTTGCTGCTGTTTATCGTTTAACGACTTAGCTAATTCATTTTTATCATCAATGGTCTTGGTACTCTCAGTTTCTAAGTTATCTACTAAATAGCGCTTGGCATCATTTAATACCTGCGTAGGAATCCCTGCCATTTTTGCCACATGTAAACCAAAGCTAGAGCTTGCTGCGCCCTCGCGGATTTGATGGAGTAGTAGTAGTTGACCATCGATTTCACTGGCGGCGACATGCACATTACGAATGCTGGCGTGTTGGCTCTCAGCAGGGTTGACCAATTGCGTCAATTCAAAATAATGGGTGGCAAATAATGTCAGGCAACCAATCTCGACCAATCGATTGACACAAGCATGAGCGATTGCTAGACCGTCCGTAGTTGCGGTGCCGCGTCCGACTTCATCCATTAGTACCAGCGATTTATTGGTCGCCTGATTAAGGATATTCGCGGTTTCAATCATCTCAACCATAAAGGTCGATTTGCCACCTGCTAAGTCATCCGCTGAGCCAATACGAGTAAAGATACGGTCGATATCACCAATATGAGCGCTTGATGCTGGGACAAAACTACCGCAATGCGCAAGTAGAACAATGAGTGCAGTTTGGCGCATATAGGTGGATTTACCACCCATATTAGGGCCAGTAATCATCAGAAGTCTTTCAGGGTCTGCATCGCTGCCGAGCGCACAGTCATTGGCGACAAAATGGCTGCTAGGTTTCGTACTGCTCTGTTGAGTAGTATTGTTAATGTTGGCGGGGTTGAGCGCCGCTTCGACAACGACATGACGACCTTGTTTAATATCAATACTGGTTTGGCTACCATTTTTCGAATAATTGCCATCTTGTGAATCATTACTCATGACTGGACGTTGCCAATTATAAAGGGTCGCAAGCTGTGCCCAATTGCTAAGCACATCTATCTGCGCGATAGCCGCGCTCAGCTGTTGTAGTTCCGCTAAATGACCGCCTAATATGGTCAATAGTTCATTATACAGCTGTTTTTCACGAGTCAATGCTAATGTTTGTGCGCTTAGATATTCGGTTTCGACTGCTTTTAACTCATCGGTAATAAAGCGCTCGCTGCTTTTGAGCGTTTGCCGACGGATAAAATGCGCAGGGGCATTTTTTGCCTGCATTTTGGGCAGTTCAAAATAAAAACCGCTGACTTTATTAAAGCCTACTTTTAAGCTAGGTAATTGGTAGTCTTGACGCGCGCGTTCAAGCATCTCATCTAACGTTACTTGGATATTGTCATGTAAGTGGGTGAGGCGGTCAAACTCAGCATCAAAACCAACTGCTAGCATACCACCATCACGGATATGCGCCGGCGGTTCTGCGATAATGGCACGCTCAATCAGCTCGGCGACAGATTGCACCGCCGGTAGCTGGTCTGGCAATTGCTGCATCAGCATGGGCAATAATCCTGCTCGCTTATGACTGATACCTGCATTGCTCAGTAGGGTATTAAGCAGCTTGCTACTAGCAATACCATCAGCCAATTTACGCAAGTCACGCGGTTTGGCGCTCATTAGACCGATACGGCTACTGATACGTTCGATATCACCGATAGCATTTAAGGTTTCACGTAAACTGCTGACCAATGAATGTTTTTCTAAATTTTCATTAACCTGCTTATTTTCGCCAAAATTATTGTCTGACTGCAAAAGGCTAGTGATTGCATCTAAGCGCAGATTAATACGTGAATGCTGACGCAGTGGGCGCTTCATTTGCTGCATGAGTAAACGACGTCCCATCGGCGTTTGACAATGATTGAGCACTGATATTAATGATGTACCATTGCTACTAACGGGGGTAAACAGCTCAAGATTTTGCTGGCTATTGGCATCAATGATTAAATAATCATCATTATATTCAACGATAAGCTGATTCACTTGTGGCACGTGGCGTTGCTGGGTTTGCCGTGCATAATGAATAAGGGCGGCGCAGCTAGATTGGGCAAGTGGCGAGTCATTAATACCAAGTCCATCGAGGCGTTGGACGTCAAACTGCTGGCAAAGCGTCTCGCTGGCATGCTCACGATGAAAGTCATTAGCCGCAACTTCGATAATAGGACAGTCGAGATTTTGCCGTAGCCAC
The DNA here is from genome assembly GCF_001652315.1 of Psychrobacter sp. SHUES1. Lineage (NCBI taxonomy): Bacteria > Pseudomonadati > Pseudomonadota > Gammaproteobacteria > Moraxellales > Moraxellaceae > Psychrobacter > Psychrobacter sp. SHUES1. The sequence goes on from NZ_LXWA01000053.1 coordinate 63,213, forward strand.
AGCAGCCAATCTTCGCCATTACTACCACTACTGTCAAAACTGTTTCCATGCACCTCGCTAATAATACATTCACTCGGCGCAAAACGTGCCAGCACCGTCAGTATTTGAGTTTGCAAACCTTCAATATCACCATGAGGCGCGCTGAGTGTTTGTGTGGTTAGGGTTCCAGCGGCTAAATCCATTTGACTAATAGCAGCTTGCATAGGTTGTTTGCTGTTCGATTTAGGAGTTTCGATATCAATGGCAACGACAGTCGGGGTGTGGTTGGGTGCAATTAAGGCGTCATCAGTAATCGTACCGGCAGTCAGGGTTTTAACTACTTCACGGCGCATGATAGTGCCGGTTGCAGATTTACTTTTATCTTTCTTTTGCTTATCGCCCATTGTCGGTGTATTGGACGGGCTGCTAGTAACTGACTCGTCAATTTGCTCACAAACGACCACTGTCTGCCCAGCTGCAATGAGCCGCGCCATATAGCTATCAGCCGCATGAAACGGTACACCTGCCATCGCAATGGTATTGCCGGCTTTATCCGTACCACGGCGAGTGAGCGTGATATCGAGTATCTGCGCCGCGCGCTTAGCATCATCAAAAAATAACTCATAAAAATCACCCATCCGGTACAGCAGTAGCGCTTGTGGATAGTTGGCTTTCATGGTTAGATATTGCACCATCATCGGCGTATGGTCGGCTAAATGATAAATAGCATCGCCGATTAGCAACTGATCGTTATTTAAATGCTCAGTTTTTACGTGCTTAGCTTTTAAGGTTTTAGATGTATCAAATATTAAAGCGTTAGGGTTTTTCGCGGATGGTTTTACGGTCATGCAGAATCTCTTATGTTGCTTAATTGGGTTTGCTTAGAAACAATGGCTGTTTTTTAGAATAAATCAGGGATGCAGGTTGGCAGTTATTTGCGTTTATTGATATCGCGAAACAGCTGCTAAATGAAGGATATAGGCACTATTTTAACACGTTCAGCGACCTTTTTACGTCGGCAAATATCTACTCGCTGCCCTTGTATCCATCGGCGTCATAACCATATATAATGACGGCACACTTAATTGGGCGATACTTCATTAAGCGACTCATCATTAGGCAGTACCTTATTATTGCGTGCTTTGTTAATCCGCATTTTGACAATCAGGGCGTTATTAATCAGTAAGTTATTAAAAGGTATTTAGTCAGTGATGATTGTCAGCATTGAAATGACCAAGCGGCAGTATATAAACCCTTGGCGAATGCGCACTAATTATCGAATATTTCCATAGGTCAAAAAATTATGTTATCAAAGATTATAGGCAGTGTCGTTGGCACCAAAAATGACCGCGAACTCAAGCGCATGCGTAGAGTGGTCAGCAAAATCAACGCATATGAGGCTGACATTCAAGCCCTGTCTGATGAGCAATTACAACAAAAAACCGCAGAATTTAAAGAAAGACACCAAAACGGTGAAAGCTTAGACGCCTTATTACCAGAAGCGTTTGCCGTCTGCCGCGAGGCTTCCTTACGCGTCAATGGTATGCGTCACTACGACGTGCAGCTCATCGGCGGTATCACCTTGCACGAAGGCAAAATCGCTGAGATGAAAACCGGTGAGGGTAAAACCTTAATGGGTACCTTGGCGATGTATCTAAACGCTATTAGTGGCAAAGGCGTGCATTTGGTCACGGTCAACGATTATTTGGCGGCGCGTGATGCCGAGTTAAACCGCCCATTATTTGGCTTTTTGGGTATGACGGTCGGCGTTATTTATTCGCAGCAGCCACCACAAGAAAAAATCGACGCTTATCAAGCGGATATCACGTACGGTACCAATAACGAATATGGCTTTGATTATCTGCGCGATAACATGGTCTTTAGCCTGGCTGAGAAAAAACAGCGTCCGCTAAATTATTGCATTATTGATGAAATTGACTCTATCTTAATCGATGAGGCGCGTACGCCGCTGATTATTTCGGGTCAAGCAGAAGATTCATCACGTATGTATGCGCTGATTAATACCATTATTCCACGGCTTAAACGCTCAAAAGATGAAGAAGCCAATAAAAATAATGAAGACGAAGATTTTTGGATTGATGAAAAAAATCGTCAAATCGAAATCAGCGAAAAAGGCTATGAGAAAATTGAGCGCTTCTTAATCGAAGTGGGCGAGCTTGGTGAAAACGAAAGTTTATATAGCCCGAGTCGTTTGCCGCTACTCGCTCACGTACAAGCGGCAATCCGCGCCCATCATGTATTTGTCAAAAACGTCCATTATATCGTTGACGACGGCGAAGTGATTATCGTCGATGAAAACACCGGTCGTACCATGCCCGGTCGCCGCTGGTCAGAAGGCTTGCACCAAGCGGTAGAGGCCAAAGAAAACGTCGAGATTCAAGCAGAGAACCAAACCCTTGCGACGACGACTTTCCAGAACTATTTCCGTCTCTATGACAAACTATCCGGTATGACCGGTACCGCCGATACCGAAGCAGCAGAGTTTAAATCAACGTATGATTTAGACGTCATCGTGATTCCAACGCACGAGCCGATTGCTCGTATCGATATGGATGACCAGATTTTCTTAACCAAGTTAGGAAAGTACAAAGGTATCATTCGCGAGATTAAAGAGATCCAAGCCAAAGGTGCGCCGGTCTTAGTTGGTACGGCGACGATTGAAGCCAGTGAAGAGTTGTCTTATCTGCTCGATCAAGAAGGCATCAAGCATAATGTCCTAAACGCCAAGCAGCACGAACGTGAGGCAGAAATTATCGCGCAGGCAGGTAGTCCAAAAGCGGTGACCATCGCCACCAATATGGCAGGTCGTGGTACCGATATTATCTTGGGCGGTAACTGGCAGTCGTTTATCGAAGACATTGATGCGGTCAGTCCGGAAGAGATGGCGCGCCTAAAAGCAGAATGGCAGGTCAAGCATGACCAAGTCGTTGCGGCTGGCGGCCTACATATCATTGGTTCTGAGCGTCATGAATCACGCCGTATCGATAACCAGTTGCGTGGTCGTGCCGGTCGTCAAGGTGACCCTGGGATGTCGCGCTTTTTCTTATCGCTTGAAGATGACTTGATGCGTATCTTCGCCGGTGACCGCGTTATTAATATGATGCGGGCGATGGGTCTAAAAGAAGATGAAGCCATCGAGCATAAAATGGTTTCAAAATCGATTGAAAATGCCCAAGGTAAAGTCGAAAGTCGTGACTTTGATGCCCGTAAAAACCTATTGAAATACGATGACGTCGCCAATGAGCAGCGTAAAGTTATCTATGGTCAGCGCGATGACTTGCTGGCAGAGATGGATTTATTGGAGGCCATCGAAGTCATGCATCATGAAGTCTACAATGCCATGATTGATCAGTTTATCCCGCCAGGCTCTATTGATGATCAGTGGAATATCGACGGCTTAGAAGACGAGCTTGAAGATGAGTTTAAAATTTCCATGCCGATTAACGATTGGCTGGATGAAGACCGCCGCCTAGATGAAGAAGGTTTACGTGCCAAAATTATCCAAACTGCGCTGGATCGCTATCATGCTCGCCGTGAGCAAATGGGCGAAAAAGATGCCGCCCAGCTCGAGCGTCATTTTATGCTACAAAGTTTGGATAAGCACTGGAAAGAGCATTTAACCCAAATGGATCAGCTACGTAAAGGTATCCATTTGCGCGGTTATGCGCAAAAAAATCCTGAGCAAGAATATAAGCGTGAATCGTTTGAGCTGTTCCAAATGATGCTTGGTGCGATTAAATCTGAAACCGTACAAGATTTATCACGCGTCCATATCCCAACCAAAGAAGAGTTAGAAGCGTTAGAAGCTCAGCAGCGTGAAAACGCCGCGCATATGCAAATGCAGTTTGAACACAGTGATATCGACAATATAGATGGCGGCGTAGAGCGACCAGCGGCGCAAAACCGTAGCGTTGCTGCTGGCGTAACAGCAGGGTCTATCGCGAGCAGTGGTAGCAACAATGCCAGTGAGCCTGACCCATACGCTGGGATGAATATTAGCCGTAACGCGCCATGTCCTTGTGGTTCAGGCCTAAAGTATAAACAATGTCACGGTAAAATCTAAATATTGATAATCAAAAATTGTTAAGCTATGATAAAAAGTCCCTGTCTTATTTAGATAGGGACTTTTTTATAGCGATAAGATTTATAGCCATAAGAATTTCGATAGGAAAAATTATCGGGCGATATCTTCTACCTTTCTTTTTAGCACTTTTAAGTGACTGTAACTCTATTAATAAATAGTCTAACTATTAAGAATATAAAAGTAACAGCGCTTTTGTAGTGATTAATTACAAATTCAACATAGGCGTGAATTTACATACACGCTATAGTGTTTAACATATTTTTTTGGAGAGTGTCATGAATATAGAATTATTAAAACAATTTCGTACCTCTGTCGTTGTTACCGGTCTGCTCGCTGGCGCGATGACAATTAGTGCTTGTCAACAACAGCAAGAGCCAGAACCAAGTCTAGAAGACAGCATCAGTGAAGAGCAATCGGTGCCTATGTCCGCTGAGCCTGCCGAGCCAAGTGATGTGGTGGTAGATGCGCCAGTCAGCGATGTGGAAGAGGATACCGTAGCGTCTGTTAATTCTGGCGTCAAGCAAATGAGCTACTCATGTTCACCGGCACTAGCCGTCGAAGCCACTTACAAAGACGCTGACAAACAAGTGATTCTTGAGACTGCTCAAGGTACAGTAACTCTGACCAAAACCAATGATGCGACCAACCCTGAAGTTTTCAATCTAGATACAGCGTTTGACGGTGGTGAAGGCTTTATCCAGTGGCGCGTGGCGCACGAAGATCGTGAAACTGGTGTGATGCGTACTGCTGGTGCCGATTCAGAAAACGTCAGTACCTATGAATGTAAAACATCACCAGCGTCTGAAACTAAAACGGCAGAAACAGCCGCCTAACAACAAATACCTCGCATAAAAAAAGCAACGTTAACGTTGCTTTTTTTTGGTTTGGTCTTACGACTGCTTACAAAAATGCTTTATCAGCCTATTTTTTATAAACGCTATTTTTTATCAGCGGCATTGCTTTGTTGCTCATGGGCTAGATAACCTTCTTCTTTAACGTCTAGCTCCTCGTGTTGGAGCGCTACTTGAATGCTATCGGTATGGGTATGCGTGGTTTTATTAATCTCTATTTCTTGGATCACATGAGTGTCTTTGGTAATCGTCGCTACCTGACGCGATAAGATAATCTCAATCGGCGCGTCACCAATCTCAACCTGCTTGCCATTGATGGTCACGACTGCTTTACTATCTAGCGACGGCTCAACATGACGCAATATGTCCTTATCATCATAATCACCTGATAGTAAATCCTGACTCTGTACGTCTTGATAGTCGGTACGCACGGTAATATATTCTTCTACCAGCTCAATAGGCACCTCAATGGTTTTGGTGCGTCTGTGCTTGGTTACCGTCACTTTGCCAACATCTAAGCGTTCTTTATTAATGACAGGACGCTCTTCTAATAATTCTAAATAGCCACCATTGCCTGTATCGGTTCGATGGTTTGCTAAATTAGTAGATAAATTATTTTCTAAGCCTTCTTGTGAACGACTCGACACAGTTTGCTGCTGATGAGTATTGGATAAATCAGTAGCGGACAAATCTGGCGCAGGCAATTTGTTCTCACCGCTATGATTAGCAATTTGCTCTAAGTGCGAAGTAGAGTCAGTTGCCAAAGATGCTTGCTGATTGGTTTGTTGCGGTTTAACTTTATTGTCGTCGTTAATCATGGTAGTGCTCCTTAAATGGTGAGGCAGCTTAAAAAGAGGTATAAAAAAAGACCAGAGGCAAGCTCTGGTCTTAGTTACTGAGCTTGTCACTCAGCTGCTCATTACTATCGCGCGATGCATAGCTAACTGTTATTTTTCTAATTATTATTTCTTATTATCAATTGCTAAGAAATCTTCCTTAAGAATTATGCAAGGTGCGCAAGTATGGCGTATTACATACCACGAGCGCGCCGGACATCTTCGGCTGTGATATCATCGCGGTCAAAAAGGTTACCTTCGCGGTCAACCACATTACCATCACCATCGATATCTAATTCTTCACGTTGGATGGTTTCAGCGATGGTTTCAGTATGACGCTCGGTAGTTTTACCAACGTTTACTTCTTCAGCGACATAGGTTTCTTTATTGACGCGAGCACGTTCTGCTTCTAATTGAACCTCGACCGTTTGATTGCTATCTACATCACCGATACGGCGATCTGTTGGACGATCTACATTGGTACGTTGGATATTGGCATGCTCTTCTTCAAGGTCAACATCTATGTTGCGCTCTTCAGTAACGACATGCTTACCAACTTTTACTAAGCCTGCAACGATGCGGTCTTTATTGACTGTCAAACGCTCTTCTAGTAGCTCTAGCGTGTTTGGCGCATTATACGCATGGTCGGCAATCTCCATACGCTCTGCTTCTGGTACAGTATCAGCAGCGAATGATTGACGATCTTTTTCGTACTGCTCTTTATAGCTGTACTGATAATCGTGATCATAGACTTCCATCGCTTCCACTTGTGCTTGCGTTAAACTATCAAAGAAGACGTCGTCACCGACGATACGAGCAAGACCTGCTGGCACTAGAACTTCTTTTGAGCTGAACCAACCGCCTGCATCAACGATTAAATAACGAATACGACCAGTGGTATCTTCTACTAGCGCGCCTTCGATTTTACCGATTTTTTCTTCATTGACGCCATAAGCAGTTTTACCAGTTGGATCATAATAGTCATCACCAATTAGGTCACGGTGAGTTGCTTGGATATCTCTTAAACGAATTAGTTGGCTCATTATTATCTTCCTTTTTTATGAGTAAATTTATTTGATTGGATTAATAATTATTTTTTATAAAATAGCAATACAGTAAAAATTTGCGTTGCTAAAAAACTGTCGTCTATTTCTTTTGAACTGGTTTAAACTTAGATTTTATAAATCAACAAGATTAGATGAAGAAGATATTTCCATGATTATTAATAGAATCTCGCTATCATTAAGGACTAGCTATCGTTAATAAGCAGCCTCTCCATCAACTTGTTATTATCGTAGCAGCAGGTTTTTCGATACGATATATGAGCAAGGTAGCAAAGTGTGCGCTTGAGGTAATTGCGTGTAATAGGCTGTAAATGACGCCGTTACTATATAAAATTAAGTTAAGGCTTTCTTACAGCGTGTTCACCGCTTTGCGGTATTTGTCATTTTTAGGTATAAAAAAACCGCACAGCTAGTAGCTATGCGGTCTTAAAATTTTAAGAAAATCAGTCGATATTTTAAATCAGAACTTCGAATTTAAAAGCTCAAACGTTGAATTGGCTTAAAATTAAGCCAGTTCAATGGCAACGGCAACAGCTTCACCGCCACCGATACATAAGGTTGCAACGCCTTTTTTACCACCAGTACGCTTAAGCGAGTTGATAAGGGTGATTAAGATACGCGCGCCAGAGCAGCCAACTGGATGGCCAAGGGCACAAGCGCCGCCTTCGACGTTGACTTTAGCGTGGTCGATTTTAAGTTCATCCATCGCAGCCATGGTCACCATCGCAAAGGCTTCGTTGATTTCCCATAAATCGACGTCTGCAATTGACCAGCCAGCTTTGTCTAGTACTTTTTCAATCGCCCCAATCGGAGCAATGGTGAACTCGCTTGGATGACGCGAGTTAGAAGCGGTGGCAACAATACGTGCTTGATAATCCAAACCTTCGGCTTTTGCTTGCGACTCTTTCATCATCACAACCGCTGCCGCGCCGTCTGAGATTGAGCTGGCGTTTGCCGCTGTAATCGTGCCTTCTTTTGCAAAAGCAGGGCGCAGGGTAGGAATGCGCTCGGCATTGGCAAGCGCAGGCTGCTCGTCGGTATCAACCGTTTGCTCGCCTTTACGCGATTTGAAAGTGACAGGCTCGATTTCATCTTTAAAATGGTCGTCTTTAATCGCTGTCAAAGCACGGTTTAGCGATTCAATAGCAAATTCGTCCATTTGCTCACGGCTGTAGCCTTTTTCATCGGCCATTTCTTGCGCGAACTGCCCCATTAATTTGCCGGTTTCGGCATCTTCTAGACCGTCTAAGAACATATGGTCTTTGACTTCTTTATGACCCATACGGTAACCGCCGCGTGACCCTGGCATGATGTAAGGCGCATTGGTCATCGATTCCATACCGCCAGCGACTGCGACGTTGAAGCTGCCCGCTTTGATACCATCGTGCGCTTGCATAACTGCTTTTAGACCAGAACCACAAAGCTTATTGATGGTGACAGCACCCGTGGCATCATTTAGACCTGCTTTACGCATCGCCTGACGGGCAGGGCCTTGACCAAGACCAGCAGTCAAGATACAGCCCATGATGACTTCATCAATATTATCAACGCTCACGCCTGAACGCTCAACGGCTGCTTTGATAGCGGTTGCGCCAAGTTCAGTTGCGCTGACGTCCTTTAAAGCGCCTTGAAAACCGCCCATCGGAGTACGGGCGCCATTTAAAATTACAATTGCATCATTTGACATCGTTATTTTTCCTTTTTCGGTATTTGAAACGAAAGTTTTTTTTAGTCATTAAAATAAAAGTTTCTAGCTAAGGTCACACGTTTATAGATGAATCGCTAGATAGATTACGCCAGCTCGTCTAAGCGAATACGGACGACTTTATCTGTAATGGTATCGAGCTTCTCGATTTTTTCAATCGCCAGATTCATCTGACTTTCCACCACAGGTAGGGTCAAGATAATCACTGGTACTTGGCCCAGCTTATGCGCAGGTTTTTGTAAAATGGCATCGATATTGATACCCGCGTCACTCAAAATACGAGTGATATCCGCCAAAACGCCCGGATTGTCATGCGCATGCACGCGCAGATAGTAACCGGTAATCATTTGCTCAGCACGCAAGATAGGTGTGTCTGATAATTGCTCTGGGATAAACGCTAGATGCGGCACATGGTGACCGTTCGTGCTTTCATTGTTGCTATCTTTACTACCAAGAACGCGAACCAAATCCATGACATCCGCCATGACTGCAGAAGCCGTTGCTCCAGCACCAGCGCCATCACCGCAATATAGCGTCTGACCAAGTGGGTGCGAGTTGACTAATACCGCATTTTTTACGCCATTAACGTTGGCAAGTAGGGCGTTCTGTGGAATGAGGGTTGGATGAACACGCAGCTCGATACCAGCCGCGCCGTTATTTCCTTGGCCATCACCTGAACCGTTGTCTTCGCGGCGTACCGCAAAGCCTAGATGTTTGATACGGTAGCCAAGCTCTTCGGCGTAGTTGACGTCTTGCAAGGTAATACCGGTGATACCTTCGCAGTAAACTTTGTCAAACTGTAGCGGAATCCCAAAGGCGATAGAGGCGAGGAGCGCAAGCTTATGCGCCGCATCAATACCTTCGACATCAAAGGTTGGATCGGCTTCGGCGTAACCAAGTGCTTGTGCTTCGCTTAAAACATCGGCGAACGGGCGACCTTTATCACGCATTTCAGTCATGATAAAGTTGCCAGTGCCATTGATAATACCAGCTAACCACTCAATCTTATTGGCAGCAAGGCCTTCACGCATGACTTTGATAATTGGAATACCACCTGCCACCGCCGCTTCATAAGCAACGTGCACATTATGGGCTTCGGCAAAGGCAAAAATCTCATTGCCGTGTTCGGCGAGCAAGGCTTTATTGGCAGTGACCACATGTTTGCCGTGTTTAATGGCATGCATAATCACATCTTTAGCCAAGGTCGTACCGCCAATCACCTCGATGACAATATCGACATTGTCACTGGCAGCAGTTGCCATCAAGTCACTATTTTGTACGATGGTAGCGTCGATATCATCGCGCTGACGACGGGTACCGACTTCGGTAATCACAATGTCTCGTCCGCTACGGCGTTTTAACTCATCTAAATTGTCATTGATTAGATTGATCACGCCCGTTCCGACGGTGCCCAGACCAAGTATCGCTAGTTTGATGGATTTGCTCACAGTATCCTCAAGAGATTATAGAGTTGGATAAAAATGCTTCTATGACAGCGCTTACATAAAAAGACTTATATAAAAGTGTTTATAAATGAGGCTGATATAAAGAAGAAAAGTATAAAAATACACCGCTAATTTTACCTAGCGCTTCATCGTATCATACCGATAAGCGCTTGTGGCGTCTACCCAATCTCACTGTCGCTAAGGTCAGCAATATCAAGATAGATGACTAGCTGGCATCAATCGCTGTTTGCGCCAATTGCGCCGCTGGTAGATAGCCGCCGATTTGTTGGCCAGACTCGGTAAAGATAGCTGGCGTGCCGCGTACCCCTAGCGACATTCCAAGCTCGATTTGCTCTTTCACCGGGCTATTACAACTAGGCGCTTGGACATTAGCACCCATTTTCGCTTGATCCATCGCCGCCTTGCGATCTTCGCTACACCAAATGGCTTCCATCTTTGGGATACTGCCTTCGCTGCGTGGCCACGCTAAATAACGTACTTCAATACCGCGTGCATTGATATCGCCCATTTCTTCATGAAGCTTGGTGCAATAAGGGCAGTCGGCATCGGTAAACGCATAAACAACTGATTTGGTCGCGCCTTTTGCTGGATAAATAACCATGTCTTTTTTATCGACCGTTTTTAGAGCGTCTTGCGCGGCTTTGGCAACCAAAGCGCCACTGATATCGACTGGCGCATCTTGCCCAACGGCGATGATTTGTCCTTGGATAATATGTTTGCCAGATTTATCGGTAAAAAACGATGGTAAGCCTGATGCCGTTACCCAGTAAATATCGTCCATATCTGTTGGTACAGCTGAAATGATTTCTTCTTCAATCCCTGAGGCTTTTAGATTTGCTTGTAAGGCTTTGACCACTGCTGCATCATTATCGGCGACTTGCGCGGTGCTTACTTTGGCTTCGGCGCTATTGACGATGCCTGTATTGCTGGTCGCATCAGCCGCATTATTCGAGCAGCCTGCGGCAATCGCGACCAGCAATGCGCTCATCATCATCCGCGATAAAGGCTTGCGAGAAAATAGAGCGCGAGCAGGGGTGGCTTTAGAGAAAGAAGGTAAAAACATAGATATTTCCTTTAGGCGGTGATGCCTAAGCAAGATATAGATATAAAAACAGGGACATAGATGGTGTATGAACGCTTATCCCGTATACGCTAGATTTTGTTGTCAGCGCGATATATTTCAAGGACGAGGGGCAATTTATTGATAATAAAAGATAAGTAGCAATACTGGTTATATTAACATATTTTTAGAAATAACCACCAAAGGCTATTTGTTGACATTGCCAACTTTATTAACGGTAAATATTATCGGCAAATGTATTATTTACAGATAGCCATTAAAAAGCCGATATAAAATACATTTGCACTATTTCATCTAGGTTTATGTCTAGGTAGGCTACTGTCATCAACATTAAATTATTCATTAAAATAATTTTTCTATTATTATTTTTCTTTCTAACTTTCTAACTTTCTAAGGAGACCCTATGGCAGGTGCCAGTTTATTAACCCTACTTGATGATATCAGTGTGATACTCGATGACGTTTCGGTCATGACTAAGGTCGCCGCCAAAAAAACCGCGGGGGTATTGGGTGATGATTTGGCGTTGAATGCCGAGCAGGTCACCGGCGTCACAGCAAATCGTGAGCTGCCAGTCGTTTGGGCGGTTGCCAAAGGCTCGTTTATTAATAAGCTTATTTTGGTGCCAGCAGCCATCCTTATTAGCGCCATTTATCCGCCTTTAATCACCTTTTTGCTGATGTGTGGCGGCTTGTTTTTGGTTTATGAAGGCGCTGAAAAAGTGATTCATCGATTTTGGCCGCATGCCCTGCCAGATGATGAAGAGCAAAATGCTCGTCGGCAAGCCAACGCTGATAAAAACGTTGATTTGGTCGCCTTTGAAAAAGAAAAAATCAAAGGGGCGGTGCGTACCGATTTTATTTTATCAGCAGAAATTATTGTGATTGCGCTAGGTGCGACGGCAACCGCTACTTTGTTACAGCGTAGTTTGGTGCTGTCTATTTTAGCCATTGGTATTACTGTCGGTATTTATGGTTTGGTCGCGGGCATCGTTAAAATCGACGACTTAGGCTTGCATATGATGCAAAAAGACGGCGATTTTACCCAAAAAACCGGTAAGGTCTTATTTGCGGCAGCCCCCAAACTGATGAAGTTTTTATCAATCGCTGGTACTTTAGCCATGTTTTTAGTCGGTGGCGGTATTTTGGTACACGGCATCAACTTTTTGCACCATGAAGTTGAAGATATTGCGCATTTGACTGGCATATTTGAGAGCTTTACCACTGCCTTATTAAATGGCGTTATCGGTTTTATTATTGGCGCTGCGATTGTTGCGCTATTTACGGTTATCAATAAGATACGTCATAAAGACGAGCCTTCTATCCATTAAGTTTGTTTTTCAAAGATTAGGATTATCAAAACGTGGCATTGATATATAGTGAGTGAAAAGTAATATTGATACATCACGCACTGCTGATATCAATTTTTCTTGCTTGCTGTGTCTGCGCAGACAGAGGCTACAAAAAATTGATATCAGCAATACCGTCGCGTTTTTAGGATATTTTGACTTTAAAAGATCTTTATAAAGCTATATTCATAGAAAAGCCCCAAAGTTGCTAACAACTTTGGGGCTTTAATATTTTTTAAAAGATTATTTATGACGGCTATTAGCTTTCGCTATCAGAATCGTCATTTTCTGATTTTTCCGCTTGCGTCGGCTTTTTATGCTCCGCTTTCGGCTTACGCGTCCGCGCTTTTGGCACTTTTGGCGTCGTTAAATTAAACATGCCTTTTTGTGGCAGTAGTTGCTCGGCCACATTTTCGATCATGTTTTTATAACTGGCGATGGTCGTTTTTGACTTCGCCGCCTGGATTTCCTCTTTCGTCGCTTGCTCTGATAGCTGTTCAGTAGACTCAGACGCTTGCTCGTTTTCGCTTTGCTCGACATCAGAGTCAGCATCTTTAGCTTCAGTATCTGCTACTTCAACGTTGTCCGCTTCTACAGCATTAACCTCAGGTTGCTCAGCGTTCTCTGCTTCTAGTGCTTGCTCTACTTTTAGCAGCTCGTCACTATCAGCGCTGACATCTTCTGTCTGACTTTGATTGGCCAGCGCAGTCGCATCTACATTCTGAGCGTCAACGTTAATGTCAGCGTCAGCATTGCTGTTGGCCGCTTCGGCGACTGTGGTTGCAGCTGGCTCCTGATAGTCAGGATGCTGACCACGTGGGTCGTTGCTCGCCCGCTTGCTAATAGGGCGGGGCTGAACGGCTGTTTTACCCTGCGCTGCGGCAAATTGACTGACGGCTTGCGTCATCGCCTCAAAGCGTGCGAGATAGTCCGCTGCTAAAGGCTCATAACCATAGTTACTGAAGTCAAAATCTTGCTTGGCAGTCTTGCCAGTCTCGACTTTAGACTCGTTGTTACTATCTACCTTTACGTTAACAGCGTTAGCTTGCTCTAGATGCAAAGCGATAGCCGCATTAAAGCAATTAATCACGCCTTCAGCGGCTAAACGCGCTTGCGCCTCTGGCAAGGTTGCGCGGATAAACTCACCAACCGTACCGCGGATAGCTGGAACGTTCACAGCGCGTTGCTCATTTACCACAGGCGTTTGCTCATTCGACGTTGTAGTTGACGAGACTTGAGCCTGCTGACGACGAACTACGCGAGGATCATTGCTGGCTTGACCGAACTTTTCAGCCGTTACATAACGCTTGGCAAATAAAGCTTCATGGTCAATCTCAAACGCTGCTTGATTGCTACTGTCAGTATTATCTGTATTAGCATCAACATCAGCAGCAGTTTTCTGCGCTTCGGTAGGTGCTACATCATCAGCTTTGTCGCTAGTTTTGACAGCACTACGACTTTTAGAGGTCGATTGCTCATCCGCTGCTGGTTTCGTAGCCTCGACATTACGCTCGTCTACAGAGTTAGCGTCAGACTTTTGTACTTTGTCTTCAGTGGTGCTTGTCTTAGCGTCGTCCATTTTTGCTGCCGCTACCACCGCATCGGCACTTGCAGGATTGTCACTTTTAGCAGCGTCGGCAGTCACAGTTTGCGTACTGGTTTTTGGACTACTATCAACCGAGTCACGGCTGTTTTTAGCAGCTTGACTGTCAGTCATTTGCTCAACGGCTTCCTGCTTATCCGCATTTTCCGGAGTGCTGTCTTCCTTACTTGCTTTCTGCTTATCAGCTTCATTGCTAGCTTTCTCAGCGCTTTGCTTTTCAGGCGCTTGGCGCGTTGCTGTTACCGATTTGCTGTCATCTAAAGACAAATGCACAACTTCGGGTGACTTGAGCTCCGTAGCCGCTTCATTGACCTGTAACACCACTTCATTAGGGTCTTGGTTGCGGCGGGTACTGGTCTGATTTTTGTCATTGCTATGACTGGTCTCTTTATTGCTGTGCTCGTTATTCGCACTTAACGTCTCACCGCGCTCAATTTTTCCGCGTGAGGAGCGCTGGCTGTTTGATTTACGCTTGGCACGCGTTTGCTCATCTGTTGTATTAACGTCTTTTCTAGCAGCGTCATTGTGCTCGGTATTACTATTTCCATTTCCATTACGACCGCTGTTTTGACGGTTGTTGCGATTACGGTCATTAGGGCGTCGATTATCATGCTGACGTTTATCTTGGCTGTCAGCTTGCTTGTCGTCAGTACTAGTTGAGCGGCTGTCTTCTACATTGTTGCTAGCAGCATTACCATTGGGCTCATCTGACGGCTCTTTTCTTTGACGCATTTTAGAGGGTCTTGATTTACGCGGCTTGCGTCTTCTTCTGTCTTCAGCGTCGTTGCTATCATCAGTATTGCTATTAGCGGCTTGCTGAAGATTAGTATTCGGCTGTTGCTCAGTGTTCTGCTGATTGCTCGACGTTTGCGGCGCTGCTGCGGCTTGAGTGTTAGTGTCTAAGGCGCTGTTGTCGATTTGTCCAAACGAACCAAGGCTTTGAGCGCCAGTATTTACCAGTGCTTCAATCGCTTCGGCGGCATCATGGCTACTGACTTTAGGCGTCGTCGATGCTTGTGGCGCTTGGGCAAATAGGTTGGATAACCAAGCGACTGCTTGAGGTTGGGCGGTAGTCGCGTTATTATTTTGCGAAGCTACTGGCGCCGCGGTAGTCGCAACAGTTGGCGTACTTTGTGACTGAGTTTGAGGTTGGGGTACACGTGTTGCTACATTGCTAGCGCTAGCATTGGCATTGCTACGATGGTCATTGCTATGACTGGTCGTGCTTTGCTGCTGTTGCTGTGCATGCTGCTGACTATTGGCACGAGGAGTCGCTTGGCTGTTTTTATTGCTGCCATTATCAGCTACTTGACGGGGCTGGCGCGTCGGCTGCTGCTCAGGGCGCACTGAATCAGCCGTCTGCCAATCGACGTTATAACCTAGGTCGCTGTGCTCTTGTTGCTGGGTATCGGTAATACGCTCATAGCTCGATGGGGCAAAACCATCACGATTAAAGTGCAGCTTAAAGTTTGGCGATTCTAAATGCGCGTGTGGCAAAATCGTGATACGCGTACCACTGTCTTGCTCAAGGTAGACCAAGGCATCACGCTTTTCATTTAATAAGAAAGCAGCGATATCAGTCGGTACTTCTGCCTGTACTTCACCTTGACGTTCTTTTAAGGCGATTTGCTCAATTTGACGCATAATCGATAGTGACAGCGAACGCAAATCACGAATCATGCCGTTACCATGACAGCGTGGGCAGATATAGCCAGTCGATTCTTCTAGTGATGGGCGAAGACGCTGACGGCTCATCTCCATCAAGCCAAATTTAGAGATATCACCGAACTGTACGCGGGCGCGGTCATATTTGGTAGCATCAACTAAACGTTTTTCAACTTCTTTTTGGTGTTTATTGTCATTCATATCGATGAAATCAATGACAATCAAGCCGCCCATATCACGCAAGCGCAATTGACGGGCAATCTCATCGGCGGCTTCTAAGTTGGTATGATAAGCAGTTTCAGCAACGTCTGAGCCTTTGGTTGACTTGGCTGAGTTAATATCGATAGAGACCAAGGCTTCAGTTTGGTCAATAACGATTGAGCCACCTGATGGCAAACGTACTTCACGCTGATAGGCCGTTTCGATTTGTTTTTCGATATTAAAGCGCGAAAACATCGGCTCATAATCGGTGTATTTACGTAGCTTTTCAGCTTGTTTTGGCATCACCGCGTCGATAAAACCTGCCGCTTCGATATAAGCGTTTTCGTTATCGATCCAAATCTCAGCAATATCATCACGTAGATAATCACGCACGGCGCGCGTCACGACGCCAGCTTCTTGATGTACCAAACGCGGTGAAGGATATTTTTGATTTTGTTCTTGGATGGCTTGCCAGATATTAAGCAAGTGATTTAAATCGTGTTGCAAGTCTTCTTGGGTTTTGCCAATACCGGCGGTACGGATGATAACGCTCATGCCTTTTGGCAAATCTAAGCTGCCAAGCATACGCTTCATATCTTCACGCAATTTACCCGAGATTTGACGTGAAATACCGCCGCCACGAGGGTTGTTTGGCATTAACACCAAATAACGACCTGCTAGTGACACGTAAGTTGATAAAGCCGCGCCTTTATTACCACGCTCTTCTTTTTCAACTTGGACGATGAGCTCATCGCCTTCTTTGATCAGTTTTTTGATGTTTTCATCGCGTGGATTGCCGCTTAAATATTCAGCAGAAATTTCACGAATCGGTAAGAAACCTTGACGCTGTGAGCCATATTCGACAAATACCGCTTCAAGCGATGGCTCGACACGGGTCACATGACCTTTATAAATGTTGGATTTTTTTTGTTCGCGGGTACGGTTTTCTAAATCGAAATCGTAAAGATGATTACCTTTACAAAGGGCAACGCGAATTTCTTCGTTTTGAGTAGCGTTGATTAAAATGCGTTTCATGTTTGAATCCTATGAGTACGCATAACAACGACGGGGCAGGCTTTCGGGCAAGTGAGCAAGTGAGGTTAAGGGTAAATCAACCTGAGTAGATGTTAATGAGCGGTAGAACGTAAAGCAGAAATGACGGCAAGCACATGAGCTTTTCGTAACTGCTGTTAACCTAAAATGTATTAGCCATTTATCCTGCTAATGTCGGTAACGTTCGTATAGACAAGGTAGGGTGTAAAGCTACTATCTATATCATATTATGAGTAGGCTTGGTCTAACGATTAAGGCACGCGCGGGTTTGTGGTCTTTTTGACAGCCATTTATCCAAGTTTAATTCGCACACCTTGTAAGGGCGGCGATGGATAAGGACTGAGATTTAAGAGGTCACAATTACCAAAAAAGCATCGTGTTGTCACAATTAATCAATCAAGGTCTAGCAATCATAGCGCTGTTAATAAAGAACTGTTTTATCGGTAAGTGCTAGTGCATAAAACAGTGCCGTGCAGCGGTTATCCTTTTAGGTAAAGCAATTGGTCATTCTTTATTTATCGTTCTTTTGGCTATCACGTCAAAAATATCTGGGGTAACTCAAAGCTAGGTGGCGCTGCTCTAATCATCAGCGGGGCGTACTTGGCAAACAGAATAAATGACCGGCTTATCGGCGCGGTGTCTCTTGTCTATCCTACTTCGCGTGCTCTGTTTGACCACCAATACTTAGGCAGCTATCGATAATCAATCAATGATGCTCGATTCTGGCTCTAAGCGACCCATACTTGCTCAACTGTGCGCTAAAGGACTGGCTGATAATTAGTTATGCGTGATAAATAATTATCAAAATAAGTCGTGGTTAGGCGGTAGTGAGTAAATGTTATGTTGTTATCGCGCGATAAAATGGTTATTAGCCAATTCATCAAAGCGATGTCGTTTAATATCAGCGTGTTTTGTCTTGATAAAAAACTATATTACTAAAAAACGTTGTACTAAAAATTTTGGGTACTGATACATTCTATATATAGATGATTATCAGCGTTGTTCTTACAATTTATGGGGCATTATAGGGTATATCAAGGGATATAACACCCTTAAAATCAGATGAAACGCACAAGTTTGGCAACCTTTATAACAGCTATTGCCTGACTAACCAGTAGTAGCAAAGGCGTAATATTGTCTGTAACAACAAGGAATTATTGTCGCAGCCTCTGCTTAATTGGCGCTCAACATGCTAAACTATAGCAAATCTTTGTGTAAATACCTAACTAAAAATGACAAACTCAAAAATGCCAACCGAACAGCCTATCCACGAAGCGCCCGCTATCTTTAATAGTAAAACGCGCCCGCAAAGTGCCGACGACGAAATCAGTAACTTTGAAAAGGTCAATTACCTTGAAGTCACGCGCCATCAGCACGACCAGCGCTTAGACAACTTTTTGCTCAATCGCCTAAAGGGTTTGCCAAAATCCCACATCTACAAGATGATTCGCTCAGACGAAGTGCGCGTTAATAATAAACGCTGTAAAGCGCATGACAGATTGCAACGTGAAGACGTGGTACGTATAGCGCCTGTACAGCTGGCGACCCGTGATAAACCGATTATCAGCGCTGAATTTGCCAATAGCTTATTGGCGCGAGTGGTCTACGAAGATGAGGGTCTAATCGTACTTAATAAGCCTGCTGGTATTGCTGTGCATGGCGGTAGTGGTTTAGATTTTGGCGTTATTGAAGCCATGCGCGAAGTGACAGGTAAAAAATATCTCGAGCTGATTCATCGTATCGATAAAGATACTTCAGGTCTGCTGATGATTTCTAAAAAGCGCTCAACGTTGAAAGTGCTCCAGCAGCATCTTGTCGATAGAACCATTCAAAAGCATTATCTTTGCCTAGCGAAAGGTCAACCTGCGCTCAATGAGCAGCGTATCGACGCGCCATTACTGCGCTATACGCTGGCTAGCGGTGAGCGCCGCGTAAAAGTAGATGCGCAAGACCCACAAGCCAAAGAAAGCCAGACCGATATCATTGTGCATGGCCGCTTTACGCTGAACGATCAGCCAGTGAGCCTGCTTGAAGCAAAACCTTTGACCGGTCGCACCCATCAAATTCGCGTACATTTGGCGCATATCGGTCATGCTATTTTAGGTGATGATAAATACAATGTGCATGACAAATCGGGCGTGCATCGTTTGTGTTTACATGCGTGGCGTTTAGATATTCCTGGCTATGAAACCATTACCGCGCCATTACCAGATGAGATGAAAGATTGGTTACCAGCAGATATGCAGCTGCCTGAATAAGTTTTAAAAATTTCTTTTTAAAGGCTGTTTAAAGACTGATAGTCAATGCAGTTTTGAAATGACTATTTAACACAATCGTCACAGTTGCTTATTTGCGCATACATTCGCCAAATAAGGACCTGTGACATTTTTATATTTGCCATTTGTTATTTGTAAAGGGTTAGTCCATGACAGCATCTAGCGCTAACAAAACAGCGCCAACCAATACTTCTGAATTAGCAGCTGAGCATCATTTAGCTGATAAAACGCTGATTATTTTTGATTGGGATGGTACCTTGATGGATTCGATTGGCCTAATCATTGAGTCGATGCATGTAGCAGGCGAGGCGCATGGCTTTACGACTACCGATCAGGCCGTCAAAGACATTATTGGGCTAAGCTTAATGCACGGCATTGAGATTTTATATCCGCAAGCAAGCGATACGCAAAAGCTTGCCATTCAGCAAAGCTATGCGGATTATTATATTCCGAACAGCCATCGTACGCCGTTTTTTATGCCGATAGACGATATGCTCCTGACGTTAAAGCAGCAAGATAAACAGCTTGCGGTCGCTACCGGCAAAAAAAGAAAGGGGTTAGATCGAGTATTAGAGGCTTCTGCTAGCCATCACTATTTTACCATCACGCGCTGTGCTGATGAATCCGGCTCCAAACCTGATCCGCAAATGCTGAGCGATATCTTAGACTACACCAAGCAGTCAATCTCGCAGGCAGTATTTATCGGTGACAGTATCTACGATATACAAATGGCCAATCGTTTGGGCATGACCAGTATTGCGGTCAATTATGGCACAGCGTCAAGCAGCGAGCTTGCTGCCGAGCAGCCAACTTATCAAGTGGACACGCCGCAAGAATTAGTGGCATTGTTATGTGCATAAATTAAGTGCTTAACCAAAACCCCATTTAATCTTAACAAATAGATTTTTCAAAAAATACCCATAAAAGAAGGGTTTATCGTTATAAATGATAAACTCTTCTTAATTTCTGCTTAGCGTTTGCAAAAGCGGCGGTCTTTAAATCAGGTTAGCCTTTAAATAAGCCTCTAAATCATCAAATACGATAATTTATTCAGTACCTTTTTGCTTATCAGCGCTTTGGTCGCTAGTTTCTATTCTATTTTCTTGGTTTTCAATAACAGACGCTTCAGCATTTTTATCCTCCCTGGCCTGATATTGATACCAATTACCCATGACGCCTGCCAGCTCATCAAGACCTTCTTTTCTTAATGCGGAAAACAACTGTATCGTGCAGTCTAAACCCAACTGCTTAAGTCTTTTACGGGTATTAAGCAGCGCAGTTTTAGACGCGCCATATTTAAGCTTATCGGCTTTGGTGAGCAAAATATGCACGGGTAACTCGCCATCTTTTGCCCAATGCAGCATTTGCTCATCAAAGAATTTAAGCGGATGACGGATATCGGTCATCAGTACCAAACCTGCCAAACTTGAGCGTGAGACCAGATATTCTTCAAGCTCAACCTGCCATTCTTTTTTCATCTCAAGTGGCACCGCCGCGTAACCATAACCCGGCAAATCAACCAAACGCGTATCGGTATCGCCGATACTAAAAAAGTTAATCATTTGCGTACGCCCAGGCGTTTTAGACGAACGTGCCAGTTGGCGCTGATTGGTTAGGGCGTTGATAGCGGACGATTTTCCCGCGTTCGAGCGACCAGCAAAAGCGACTTCGAGCCCTACATCGGGCGGACAAAGGCGAAAAGTCGGCGCTGACGTCATAAATTCAGTTTGCTGAATGCGCTGACGGGCTTTGGTATTAAAATCCGCATGTTCGGCGGCGACATCTTTAAACGGGGTACTCATAAATGACTCATTAATCTTAAAAAATTAGATACGGTAGTGAAAAGTTTGTGAATAAAGCAGAGCGCTGAGCGATGCCTAAAATAGATGAATGGTAAAAATCGGTAGTTAATAATATAAGTGTTTTAGGATAATGCCTATTCTATACTATTACATCGCTTAGTTATTGAAATAAAGGCAATTACCCTCATATTAATGACAACATAACCGTAAATAAAATCGTGTTTGAGTGGAAGTTTTTATTTAAATAAACGTTGTTAACAAAGCTAAACCATATTTATATATATTAATATGACATATATTGTTACAATATTTAGTCAGATAAAGTGAATGATCATTGCACGATAACCGCTTAATAAAATTATGGATTAAGCGAACGAAAAAGATATGAGGTGTCTTATGTTCTCAATCACCGACATTTTTGCCAAAAGCTATCGTTTCTTAGCTGCCAGTAGTGCTGCTTTAATCATTGGTATGGCGACGATCAGTAGTGCAGGCGCCGCCGATATTGCAACATCCTATAATAACTCATGTGCCGCCTGTCACGATAGTGGCGCACTTAATGCGATTAAAAAAGGCGATAGTGCCAAATGGCAACAGCTTATCAAACAAAAAGGTATGCCAGCGCTGGTTAAGTCTGTCAAAAATGGCATGATTCAAATGCCAGCGGGCGGCTTATGCCAAGACTGTAGCGATGACGATTACCGTAAGCTTATCGAGTATATGAGCAAGTAGTAAATGAATAATAAATAGCCAAGCAGTAAGTAGTTTTGTATGGCTAAATAAATGTAATGATAAATGATACGAGGCGCAGGGTGAGTAAACCTATTGCGCTTTTTGTTTTTTTATTAAGTGAATAAATATCGAACAGCCAGAAAAAATAACCAATGCTACGATTAAGTAGGCAAATAGTAAAAAGTCTTGCTATAATAATCCAAAATAAACCCTGATATTAGTAAGTACTTTCGGGCTGCTTGTGATAAAGACCGCGTAATACATAGCGTAGCTGATTAGATGCTATCTTTGTAGTGGGTGCGGCTTTTGATAATGCAATCACTCTAAATAATGCTTACGTCGAGTTAGTAGGATTTGTATCAATGAAAAAGTTAATCGCTGCCGCCAGCTTATGTGTTGCAAGTTTCAGCGTACAAGCTGCTATTATTGTTCCTGAACATGACGTCAATGCAGGTAAGCAAATTGCCGAAACCGTTTGTGCGGCTTGTCATGGTGTTGATGGTGTCAGTCCTGTGCCAGCCCAGCCGAATCTTGGCGGTCAAAACGTAAAGTACTTATATAAGCAATTGGTCAATTTTAAATCAGGCTACCGTAAAAACGGTATCATGCAGTCACAAGTTGCCAATTTATCTCAGCAAGATTTAGCCAACGTCGCAGGCTATTATGCCAGCCAAAAACCTTGGGGCGTCGCATTTGGTAATCCTGCGACGACGCAAGAAGCGACTAAGCTGTTTTTAGGTGGTGACAAATCCCGTGGCGTGATCGGTTGTGCAGGCTGTCATGGTCCAGATGCTGCGGGTAACGTTTGGGCTGCATTTCCGCGTTTAGGCGGACAGCACGCTGAATATATTGCCACTCAGCTAAAGCTTTTCCGTGCTGCTGGTCGTGTTGATGATATCGATAGCGATGAGCAAAAACGTGTTAACGATGCGGAAAAAGAAGGCGAGATGGGTATGATGCAGATGGTTGCGGCAAAACTATCTGATCGCGATATTCGTATCTTGTCAGATTATGTGAGCGCGATTCACTAATCTGCTACCTATGTAGCGGCTCGCACTTTGACGCGCTTAGTGAGATTATATAATAAGTGAAGCAATTTGCTGCCGCCGTTATGATTTAGCTCTTAAACCCCGATTTCGGGGTTTTTTTATAACTGTTAGTCCTTATATAATTTGCATAAGCTTTGATAACCCTTATAAGAATTAAGCGCTTTCATATGACGCTATCATAGAAAATATAGATGTCTATCAGTACTTTATAGCCTTAACTATTATTCACTTTGAATCGCTTGGATTTAGATTATGATGATTCGCTATGCTTCTTACTTTATCGCCGCGTTGCTACCGCTATTGTTATTTCGCTGGTTTGCGCCCGCATCCATAGGCGAGATTGACTTTTGGTTGCTGTGGCTTGTGGCGATGGTATTGGTTTCGCTGCCCGTTGTGTATGCGGAAATTGCGTTGGCTTATCGTAGCGCTGAAGCACCTTTAGCGGGTATGCAAAAGCTTACGCGTGAAGCCGATGCCAGCACCTTTTGGCGCAGTTTTGGTTGGCTCGCGGCACTGGTTTCTATCCTCATTGCGGCGCTTGTCATATCGGGAGCAAGCACCGGCATTTTAGCCGCCTTGACGGAGCTCAATAGCGTACCTAATATACCAAGCTTCGCCATTGCTGCAGGATTGATGGTTATCGCCGTCTTATTAAGCTTACTAGGCGTGGCACCGTTACCAATAGGCTTGGGTTTAATGCTGGTCGGTTTATTATTGGGTGTGGCCAACGGTCTGCCAAATATCGCTTTTGCCATGACCGATGTCAGCTTGAGCGAGTGGGCGCGCGCCGTGGCGTTGGCATTAGTGAGCGTCGGTGCGGGTACAGGTTTATACTGGTTTGGTCAACACCTAGTGAGCAAGCAAACGGTCACGGCGGTAAGGGCTGATAATCACAATGCGCAAACCACTCGTAATAGTGCCGCGCAAGCATATCGCGCAACCAAGCTGGTATTACCGATTTGGATATTACAGCTAGTGGTTGGTGTGGTCGCTTTATTTATCAGTGGCATGGCGCTACCACCGATTGGGCAGTTACTTTATTGGGTTGGGGTGCTGTTTGTGGTCAGCTATTTGCTCCATTATAGTACGCAGCAATTGGCGCATAAATTTGGTTTGCTAGTCAGTGTGGTGTTAACGTTTGTGCTAGCGCTATTGTTAGTTGTCGCCATACCGACCAATTGGCTAGTCGGTATTTTGGTGATTATCAGTAGTATCGCCGTGCTGTTATTGTCCGTCTTTGCTGGTTGGCAGATGAAAATTAGCCACTTGCGTAAGTCTTTAAACTTTGGCAATGAAGCTTTTTATAACTTGTGGCGGGTGGCGATACGCCTTATTGTGCCGCTGGCATTACTGTTAGCGTTAATCGGTTGGGTGATGCAGTGGTTAAGCTGAGGACTGCTGCTAACCATAGTACAGCTGATAAAGATGAGGTTAACGTTAACCTAACTCAGGCTGAGCAGAGTGATTTGATAACAGTATTTCTGGCGTATGCAGAAGAGGCGACGCGTCAGCATTATCAAACTGTTCAAGTTAGGCAGGGCACAACTTTGTATGAGGCCTTGGCTCAGGCAGGTTGGCTAAAACAGTTTGAAGAGCTAGCAAGCTGGTGCGAGCAGGTTGCCAATACGATGACGCCAACGGCTAAGCGCTGGCATGTTGGGGTATACGCGCAAAAGCAGCCACTCAATTATATATTGCAGCCGTCTGATCGGGTAGAGGTATATCGCAGCTTAAGCGCTGATCCCATGTCTCAGCGCAAAAATAAATCTCGCGGTTAGTTTTTAGAAATTTCTATCAGACTTATGATGCAGGCAGGCTATCGATACCTTCAATGCGGGTCACTATACCATTATCATCGAAATAAACAATCAAATGCTGGCTGGCATTTTTGACATCGGCGATACCTTTACGGCGACCTTCTGTTCCGGCTTTATAGTCGTAAATGTAGTCCCAGCGTTTTGGCGCGAGCGTGTCTCTGATTGCTGGGCTACCAAGAATATAAAGCACCTGATTTTGATTCATACCCACTTGCACTTTTTGCGCTTGCGCTTGGGTAATGGCAGTGCCTTGGGGCAAGTCAATCTTATAGACACTCAGTAACGAGCAGCCAGACATAGCCACAGTAGCACCGAGCATAGTCGTCATGGCAATCTTACGTAATGCGTTTGCAGAGCTTAACGAACGAAAATTAAAGGTCTTTATCATGGTAAAATGACTCATAAAAAATGGGTTAGGCGCCGCTAAAAACCGATAATGTGGGTCTTGCAGGCAATCTTGCACAAATGATACGTCATTTACTTGCAATTGCCTACCACTTACGACATTATTTACCAAGTGCTATTTTACCGCCTTTATTATTTATATTTTAAATTCAAACACTTGGCAGCGATTTTTCGCAAAAAATGCTCTGCATAATCGTTCATTTTTTATTGTTTTTATATTTTATCAGCACTTATTATTAACTATTGATGTTTATTTAACTCCTGTTTTTTGAATTCATTTGCTAAGACTTTCATAGTCAGAAGGGATATTATGGCTTCTTTTACCAATCAAGATTTACGTAAAGCGGGTTTAAAGGTAACGTTACCACGTATCAAAATTTTAGAGCTGCTCGAAAGTGCGGAGCTGCATCATATGAGTGCTGAAGAGGTATATAAAGCACTGATTGACCAAGGTGAAGATGTGGGGCTGGCAACCGTTTATCGCGTATTAACCCAGTTTGAGCAAGCGGGTATCGTTGAGCGCCACAACTTTGAAAACAATTTATCAGTGTTTGAGATTACTCAAGAAGAGCATCATGACCATTTGGTTTGTGATGTCTGCGGCAAAATCGTCGAGTTCCATAACAAAACCATTGAAGAAGAGCAGACCAAAGTAGCGGCAGAGCATGGCTTTAAGCTATCTGGTCATTCTTTGGTGCTGTACGGTATTTGTGATAATCAAGCCTGTAGAGACAACGCTAAGTAAGCGTTTTAGAAAAAAAATTATCTGATATTGATAATTTATAGTCTATTACTATTCAAGTATTAACTTAAACGCCAAAAAAGCCCTCACATTTGATGAGGGCTTTTTTATGGGGAATTCTAGGTAAGTAGTGCCATATCAAGTGATATCTAACGATAAACTATCGGCGCCTTCATCTAAGTTGACGTTGCCATTTTTACCACTTAACTTAATCTTTAAGCGTAAATCGTTAGGGGAGTCAGCGTGCAGAATGGCTTCTTTATAAGTGATTTCACCATTTTTATATAAATCAAACAGCGCTTGGTCAAAGGTTTGCATGCCGCTATCACGTGAGCGCGTCATGACATCTTTGATTTCGTGCACCTCGCCTTTACGGATGTAGTCGCTGATCAGCTGTGAGTTTAATAAAATCTCAATAGCGGCGCGGCGTCCTTTACCATCAGGCGTTGGAATCAATTGCTGAGCGATAATAGCTTGCAAGTTTAATGATAAATCCATAAACAACTGATTATGGCGACTGGTTTCAAAAAAGTGAATGATACGGTCAATCGCTTGGTTGGCGTTATTGGCGTGTAAAGTTGCAAAGACCAAATGCCCCGTTTCAGCGTATTGAATCGCGTAGCTCATGACTTCGCGGTTACGAATCTCACCAATCAAAATCACATCAGGCGCTTGGCGCAAGGTGTTTTTAAGACCTGCCTCAAAAGAATGGGTGTCGATACCAACTTCGCGCTGGGTAATGATACAACCGCGGTGCTTATGCACAAACTCAATCGGATCTTCGATGGTAATAATATGACCGTGTGAATTCTGGTTACGATGGCCAATCATCGCCGCAAGGGTAGTTGATTTACCCGTACCTGTAGCCCCAACCAACAAAATAATACCGCGCTTTTTCATGGCCAGCTCTTTTAGCGCTGGGGGCAGGCGTAGCTCTTCAACGGTCGGGATTTTATTTTCGATTTTCCGTAAAATCATCCCTGCCATGTCGCGCTGAATAAAAGCACTTACCCGAAAGCGCGCTTGCTGCGCTTGATCTGAAATCGCAAATTGACACTCGTTGGTTTCGTCAAATTCTTTTTGCTGGCTTGGGGTCATCACCCCTTTGACCAATCTCATGGTTTGCTCAGCGGTTAACGGCGTTTTACCCACCGGCAAGATTTTGCCATTGATTTTCATGGACGGCGCGACATCAGCAGTAATAAAAAGGTCAGAGCCGTTTTTATTAATCATTAATTGTAAAAGCTTATCAATGTCCATAACGTACCTACATTTGGAATATATAGTTTAAAACTGCTGCAATAAACTTTTAAAGCGGGCAATAACAACAACCGTTAAAATAACTAAAGCTGAGTAAGAGTTTTTCATCGTTTACCTATAACTTTAACAAAAATTTATATTAAAACTTTTAATACTATGTAAACCCATACTAAATAAAGGCTTCAGGCTGCTTGGCATAAGGGCGAGCGACATCTTTACTGATTGTGCCTTTTGAAACCAAGTTTTTAAGCGTTTGATCAAGAGTAATCATGCCTTCACCAGCACCAGTTTGGATAGCAGAATACATCTGCGCGATTTTATTCTCACGTATCAAGTTACGAATCGCAGGCGTGCCCAGCATGATTTCATGAGCAGCAATACGTCCGCCGGTTTGGCGGCGTAGTAGCGTTTGTGAGATGACCGCTTGTAGCGACTCTGAGAGCATCGCCCGTATCATATCTTTTTCGGCTGCAGGGAAGACGTCAATCACGCGATCAATGGTTTTGGCAGCAGAGCTGGTGTGCAAGGTGCCAAAGACCAAATGCCCTGTTTCAGCGGCGGTCAATGCCAAGCGAATGGTCTCAAGGTCACGTAACTCACCAACGAGGATAACGTCTGGATCTTCACGTAGAGCCGAGCGCAATGCTGGCTCGAAACCCAAAGTATCGCGGTGGACTTCACGTTGGTTAATCAAGCTCTTTTTAGACTCATGAACAAATTCAATCGGGTCTTCGATGGTTAAAATATGCTCTTTACGGGTTTCATTGATATAATCGATCATGGCAGCAAGCGTGGTAGATTTCCCTGAACCCGTTGGCCCCGTGACCAGTACCACACCGCGTTTAAAGTCGGATACTCGTTTAAAGACGTCACCCATACCTAAGTCTTCCATAGTGAGAACTTTAGAAGGAATGGTTCGAAAAACAGCGCCAGCGCCGCGGTTTTGATTAAAGGCGTTGACACGAAAACGTGCTAGATTTGGAATCTCAAAAGAGAAGTCGGTCTCAAAGAACTCTTCAAAGTCAGCGCGTTGCTTATCATTTATGATGTCATAAATAAGCTGATG
The DNA here is from genome assembly GCF_001652315.1 of Psychrobacter sp. SHUES1. Lineage (NCBI taxonomy): Bacteria > Pseudomonadati > Pseudomonadota > Gammaproteobacteria > Moraxellales > Moraxellaceae > Psychrobacter > Psychrobacter sp. SHUES1. The sequence goes on from NZ_LXWA01000053.1 coordinate 91,316, forward strand.
CACCACTTGATGCGTCATTTCAGGCATATTAATACGGGTCATCTCACCATCGACACGAATCATCGCTGGCATACCGGCTGAAATATGTAAATCCGACGCTTTGTGCTTAACGGTAAAGCGCAACAAGTCTTCGATGTTTAAACGATGCTTTTCAGCCATAGTGGAATATCCCTATTGATAGACAAAAATGAGCCAAACAAGAATGGACAAAGAAACGCTTAGAAATTATGATACTTTACGATTCTATGCCACTATTTAACCATCTACTATATGCATAAAATGTAAAAATAATCCAAATATACTTTGTTTTGTTAATATAAGTTTATGTCTGTTTTTTATCAAAATTTTAACTGCTTAATTTCATAGCTCCTTCTATTTATAATTAATAAAATAATCACCTAATATTTCTGTGAGTTTTTTATGAACACTACCTCTACACCACAAAACAACGCTACGAGTTTAGCTGATAAAAAAAACAATGAAGATGATTTTGATGCGGCAGAATTGATTGCAAATTGGCAGCAAGTAAGCGAGCAGGTGGCGCAAGCATCTGTACAGGCGCAAAGGCAGAAAGACGAGATCACTTTATTAGCAGTGTCTAAAACCAAACCTGCTGAGATGATTGCGACGTTGGCGCGTCAAGGGCAACGAGATTTTGGTGAAAACTACTTGCAAGAGGCTATTGAGAAAATACAAGCTTTACGACAACAGCCACAATGCGAACACATCGTTTGGCACTATATTGGCAGTATCCAGCGTAATAAAACCCGTGATATTGCTGAGAATTTTGATTGGGTGCAAACGCTTGAGCGTGAGATTATCGCCAAACGTTTACATGAGCAGCGCCCAGCCGAGCTGCCAGCGCTTAATGTGTTGATACAAGTCAATATTGATAACGAGGACAGTAAGTCAGGATGTTTGCCAGCTGAGCTGCCAAACTTGATAAGCACGATTAAAGATTACGAGCGCTTGCAATTGCGCGGGCTGATGATTATTCCAGCGAAAGCTAATACCGACGCCTTTGCTCGAACCAAACAATTATTTGACAGTATCAAGCGAGAATATCCGGAATTAAAGCAGTGGGATACGCTGAGTATGGGCATGAGTGATGATATGAGCGCCGCGATTGCCAATGGTTCTACGATGGTACGCGTTGGCACAGCCATATTTGGCGCGCGTGGCTGATTATTCTAATGTCATTAAATCCATTAATTGAGGGTCAAACTACGCCAATCTCAACTTATCGTAGGCCTTTGATTTTTATAGAATTTAAAATTTTAATTGTTTTAACTGAAATTTTAAAAACTAAGTAAACCAATACCTTAGAAAAATAAGTTGAGAGTGGGGTTCAAACTCTCTAAATTTATACGGTTATTTATCGTGAAGTGCACTTTAAAATGCAGCTTTTACAAAACTTTTTCTTCAAGTTTAGTGACGAGTAGCTGGGTAATTTTCAGATTGTCAGTCGCGATTATCTCAAAGCGATAGTTGGCGTATTCGATGGTATCGGTTTTTTTAGGGATTTTACGCAGCATATACATCATAAAGCCGCTAATGGTTTCATAGTTTTGACTGTGCGGTAAATTAACGATATCGAGCGCGCGAACCACATCTTCAATGGGCGTCATACCATCGATGAGCCAAGAATTATCAGTACGTTGCACGATAGGCTGCTCCTCAACCGTGACTAGCTCACCCATGACAATACTCATCACATCGCGTAGGGTAATGACACCAACTACCAAGCCATATTCATTGACGATCACGGCAAAGTCAGCGCCGGTCGATTTAAACATCTCCAACACTTCAAACAAAGACAAGGTGTCAGGTACAAATAACGCCGGTTTTAATAGCGCTTTATCGGTTAGGCTAACTTCTTGCTGATTGAGCACCAAAGCTAGAAAGCTGCGCGACTCTACATAGCCGATAATTTGCTCTAAATCGTCTTCCTCGCAGACTAAAAACTTATTATGTGGCTGGGCAATCATTACCTCAACCACTTCTTCGGTGCTGGTTTTGCTATCAAAATAGACGATATGCTCACGCGGATTCATGACCGAAGTAACGGTACGTTCTTGCATCTCAAAGATATTTTCAATCAAATGATGTTCTTGTTTTTTAATTACCCCAGCTTCGGCGCCCGCGTCCATCACCGCATAGATGTCTTCTGGCGTCATATCATCTTGGCGTGTGGTTGAGATACTAAAAAACTCAAAAATCAGGTTTGCTGCGCCATCAAAGACCCAAATAACGGGCTTAAAAATAAATGTCAGCGCCATCATAGGGCGTACCAGCCGCACTGCAAAAACTTCTGCATTAGACATCGCCAAACGTCTGGGCATCAAATCGGCAAGTAGGGAAAATAAGCTGGTAATCACGACGAAAGAGATAACCGATGACACCGCTTCATTCTTGACTAACAGCTGTAAATACGGGCTAATCGCCGACTCACCAACCGCACCAGCTGAAATGGCGACAGCATTAAGCACGACTTGCACTACCGTAATAAATCCACCAGGATTTTCTTGCATATGCAGGACATCAAGGGCGCGGACTTCACCTTCTTTTGCCATGATTTGCAGCTTAATCTTGCGACCAGCAGCGATAGCAATTTCTGCCCCAGAAACAAAGGCACTCAAAGCCAGTAATAATAAAAGAAAAATACTAGCGGTTAGCAAACTCATGACGGACTCGGATAACGATAGGTAGGGTAGTTAAATTGAAAGTAGTTGAAATATAGAAAAGTAGAGAACTGGGTTTAATTATTTATTCAAAGAGTTTTATATAAAGAAAACTTTATCAATAAAAACTAAAAAAGCTGGGTAAGTACCCAGCTTATTATAAAACATTCTGATTATATTATATCAAATTATATAGAAACGTAAAGTTATTCAACCTTTTAGCCTTTATCTAAAGGATAGTGTATTCAGACTACAGAGACATCTAAAAGATTGAAATAGCAACTTTAGTCGTTGACGCTTAGCCTTTTATCGACCATTTATTGACTAAAGGAAAACGGCGTTCACGGCCAAAGGCTTTATGGCTGATTTTAGTCCCAATCGGCGCTTGAGCACGTTTGAATTCGCTATTATCAACCATCTTAATCACCTTAGCGACCAAATCGGCATCAAATCCTTTATCGACAATATCTTGATAGCCCATATCTTCGTCGATATACGACATCAAAATACCATCTAGCACGTCATAGTCTGGCAAGCTGTCTTGGTCTTCTTGATCAGGACGTAGCTCAGCCGATGGCGGACGTATGATGACGCGCTCAGGAATAACTGGCGTGTCTTCTAAACGGTTGCGGTAGCTGGCAAGCTTATAAACTTGCGTTTTATAAACGTCTTTTAGTACGTCAAAACCACCTGCCATATCACCGTATAAAGTCGAGTAACCAACTGCTAGCTCTGATTTATTACCCGTAGTGATGACTAAATGCCCAAATTTATTAGACAAGGCCATTAGTACCACACCGCGAGCGCGCGCTTGGATATTTTCTTCGGTGGTATCAGCAGGCGATTTGTTAAATAATGGCGCTAAAGTATGACGGATGCCTTCAACGGCATCAAAAATCGGGCAAACCGTATAAGAAACGTTTAAGCGGCGCGCTTGCGCTTGCGCGTCCTCTAAACTGATTTGAGAAGTATATTCGTACGGCATCATTACCGCATAAACTTTATCAGCGCCCAGCGCATCGACAGCGATACACAAGGTTAACGCAGAATCAATACCGCCCGACAAGCCAACGATAATACCAGTAAAGCCGGATAGGTTGACATAATCACGCAAACCGACGACCAACGCTTGGTACATCTCCGACTCGCGGCTCAATGACAACGGCGCTTTTGTTTGCGTATCGAATTTTGCGGTTTTTACGTCAAACGTCGTCAGCATAAACTGATTCATAAAGCGCGACGCTTCATGAGCAACGCTGCCGTCAGATTGGATGGCCATAGAGCCGCCGTCAAATACCAAATCATCCTGCCCGCCAACGGCATTAAGATAAATAATCGGCAAGTTATTTTCGCGGCTACGTTTGGCGAGCATGGTTTTACGATTGTCTTGTTTTTCAATTTCAAACGGTGAGGCATTTAAGCAGGCCACAAGGTCAGCACCTTGTTTTTTAAGCTCGGCAATCGGACCTTTTTCCCACAAATCTTCGCAGATTAGCAGACCAATGGTGATGCCTTTATAGTCAAATAAGACTTGATTGCGACCTTTATCAAAATAACGACGCTCATCAAAAACGCCATAATTTGGTAAGATTTGCTTATGATAAAAGCCTTTTTGATGACCGTTATGCAAAATCGCAGCCGAGTTAAAGGTACCATGATGATCGACATGCGGATAGCCCACGATCATCACGATATCATCGATATCACTCAGGCTAGACAGCGCGCTTTTGACACGGCCAGATAGGCTAGGACGTAGCAGCAAATCTTGCGGAGGATAGCCTAATAAAGCAAGCTCTGGGAAAATGATGACATCAGCGCCTTGCTCACGGGCTTGTAGGGCAAGGGCGCGCATTTTTTCAGCATTGGCGGTGATATCGCCGACCAAAAAATGCGATTGTGCTAACGCAAAAGTAACGCTGTCTTGCGATTTAGAGCCTGTATTGGCCTCGTTTGACGAATTAAAGTTGGGATTGTCAGTATCTTTGGTGGTGTCTTTTGACATTGTTATTGTTCCTATCAATAGGTTGTGTAAATGTATTGAATCTAGCTGGGTTTTAAATAAAACCAAAGCAAAATAGGTTATGAAAGTAATGCAAAATATGAGTATGCACTTATGCCCCCATATCAAGGCTCATAAATCGTGAGCCTATGCTGAGCGCGGCACTTGGATAGCCATTAATACAATGAATATCGGTATTACTAAAATATGCGGCGCTGCTCTAAATGGTAGTGCTTAAAACCGCTTAGAATAGGGCAATCAATAAAGGTTTTCAGAAATAGTGTTAATAACGCTAGGGCTGATTTTGCTATAAACCAATAACAGCAAACCTGCTTAACAGCGTTTAAATGTGCAAATTAATCCCTTTAGTATAACATCAATTGTCTGCACAAATAGAACTGCACAGTGATTTAGCGCGCAAGTTGTCAGCGTACAAGTAATTAAAAAGCAGATAAATAACTATTGTTTTAAAGCAATGATTCTAATAAGGTATTTTTGAAAGTACCTATTAATACTTAATAATATTGGTGCCGATAGCGTGCAGGTAATTGTAAGTAAAGATTACAACATAGCCTTATTTATTTGGCAGGCTTTGAGGCATAATAAGCCGTTATTATGTTTGGGCTTACTCTTCTAAATATAGAGAAATGGCAAGTTAAGAGCGATTTTATGAATCACAATTATTTTTATAGATGAATACTGTTTTTTATAACCAAATAACATGTTTATAAAAGCGCGCTATGGTACGGTAGCGCTATTATTAGACTTATTTTCCGCAATGATTTCGCCTAATTTATGAAGCAAATATCTCGCAAAGCTGACAACGTAGAATTTATAACGCAACACACTCGCTAAGGGATATAAATAATGGACACGGTCTGTGATTTTTATCCACCTATTTATAAACGTTACAGCAGCGCCAAATTGGCTGTCTGCTGCCCGCTCTTGGTTTATACGCTATGATCGAAAACTGGACAAAAGAATTTATTATTCAGCGCTTATTGGCTATTACTTTGCTGGTGGTGCTGATTGTATTGTGCTTTCAAGTCGTACAGTTTTTTATTGTACCGGCACTGTGGGCAGCGATTTTGGCGTACGTCACCTTTCCTATTTATAATTTTTTTCATCAGCGCGTTCGCTTTAGCTCAAACTTTAGCGCCGCTATTATGACGGTGAGCATCACATTGATGATAGGTCTGCCGCTCGTTGCTGGTATCTTTATTTTGCAGCAAGAAGCCTTAAGCCTGATTAGCAACTTAATTTATCGTATCAAGGTTGGCTATTTGGATGTGCCAGACTCTATCAAGGACTTACCCGTCATCGGACAGCAAGTCAAAGATGTGTTGTGGAGAATTAATAAAAACCCAGAAGGCACGCTAGAGGCCTTTCGTCTGTGGGTACAGTCGCATCTATATTATGGCAAAGTCGCGTTCGATGTCGTTTTCAGTGGTCTTGCCAAAATGGGGATGGCGCTGATGACGCTGTTTTTCTTTTATCGCGATGGTACCAGTTTGGTACGTCAAATCCGCCAAGCCTTACGCAATATCATTGGCAATCGCATCGATGGTTATATTGATTCGGTCGGTACGACCACGCGCGCGGTAGTCTATGGCATTGGTTTGACCGCATTGGCTCAGGCTTTGCTCGCTGGTATTGGTTATTATTTCGCTGGTGCACCAAGTCCTATTCTACTGACCATTGTCACTTTTATTATCGCTTTAATCCCATTTGGTACGCCATTTGTTTGGGGCGGGGTATCGATTTGGTTATTAAGCCAAGGTCATACCGTAGAAGGGATTGGTTTGGCGCTTTGGGGTATACTGGTTATCAGCTGGGTTGATAATCTTATACGTCCTATCGTCATCAGCGGTGCGACCAAAATTCCTTTTATTATTATTTTCATCGGAGTATTGGGCGGTCTGACGGCGTTTGGTTTTGTCGGCTTGTTTATTGGTCCTGTGGTATTGGCAATCGGCCTTGCAGTATGGCGTGAATGGATATCGCAGCATAAGAATGATTTATTTGCGCAGCACGAAGATATGCTTGCTGACGCCCAGCTGCAACCAAAAGTTACGGCACAAAATAATAAAGACGAAAATATTGTTTCTACGGATTAGGGTATGTGCTTAATTTAAACAGCAATTTAAAAACTATTAAAACCAACCTATAAAAAATACACCTTGCTAATCCAGCAATCATTGATAATAAACCTTTAGAAATAGGGATGTTTAAAAATGCCACATGCGAGCGCTTCAAATAATGAAAATATGCGTCCTCTAACTATCGTTGCTGATAGCAATATCGCTAGCCTTGATGAGTTTTTTAATGCGTCGACGCTTGGGCAACATAATAAACGACCAGTAAATATTATTAGCGTTGCTGGGCGCGCGATCAATGCCGATTTGCTTGCAGAGTGTCAACCTGATGTGCTGTTGATACGCTCGGTGACGCCAGTAGGCGAGCCGCTATTGGCAAACAATAATAGCGTTCAATTTGTTGGTTCGGCGACGATTGGAACCGACCATGTCGATCAAGCCTATTTGGCAGCGCGCAATATCACCTTTGCCAATGCCGCAGGTTGCAGTAAGCACTCGGTTGCGCAGTACGTATTGACCGCTATCTTAACTTTACGTCCGCAATATTGGCAGCAATCGACGCCGCCCGCGACCTTGGGCATTATCGGACTGGGTAATATTGGTAGTACTCTTGCGCAATATGCCCATGATTTAGGCTGGCAAGTATTGGGTTACGATCCGCTACTGCCTGCATCGAACATCAATAACGCCAGCTTTGAGCAAGTATTGAGCCAAAGTAATGTAATTAGCTTGCATGTGCCGTTAACCGATAAAAAAGATGCCACTAATCCTAATGGTAGCGACTATCCAACTCGTCATTTAATTGATAAAGAAGCATTGGCTGCGATGCCAGTAGATACTTTGTTGATTAATAGCGCGCGTGGACCAGTGATTAATGCCGGTGATTTGCAGGCAGATATTGCCCGTACTGGACGCCAAGTGGTGCTTGATGTGTTTGAGCATGAGCCTGAGATAGCGGAAAGTTTGCTATCGAAACTTGCGATTGCCACAGCACATATTGCTGGCTATACCTTGGAGGGTAAGCTCCGCGGTACGCAAATGATTTATGATGCGCTGTGTGAAAAATTAACAGTGACCCCTGTGCAAACCATGCATAAATTGCTGCCACTCAATATGTTTTTATGGTCTGAATTAAAGGCGCATCCAGATAGATTGGTGAAATTTTATGACATCATGGCAGATGATGCGGCACTGCGAGATAAATTAATAGACGGACAAATAAAGGGTACTGACTTTGATCAATTGCGCCGAGATTATCATTTACGTCGCGAATGGCAGTTTTAGAAGACAACCAGCTTTAAAGATTAAAACTCAATTTCAAAGCCTATTTTAATTATTTGATTTTTTATTCGAAAACTACAGTAGAGAGTAATGACCCAAGCAAATAACCTTTCCTCTAAACCCAGTTATGCGCCAACGATGACATTAGCGATGGCACAAAGGCGCGCGCAATTTATCAATGCTATTCGGCAGTTTTTTGCCAGTCGCCACGTGCTTGAAGTGCAGACGCCGTTGCTCTCACAAGCGGGTAATACCGATACCTTTTTACAGTCGGTAGCGGCGCAGGTCACGTATCAAGATAAACCTTGTACCTATTATCTGCATACGTCGCCTGAGTTTGCCATGAAGCGCCTACTTGCCAGCTGGCAGATGCCCATTTATCAGATTTGTCCGGTATTTCGTGATAACGAGATAGGCGTGCGCCACAATATTGAATTTACTATGCTTGAGTGGTATCAGCCGAACTATAGTCTAGAGGACATGGGCACTGAATTGGGCGAGCTATTGGAAGCGCTTTACGGTTATCCGATTGTGCTAAGCCATTATCGTTACGTCGATGCCTTTATGGATTTTGTGGGTATTCATCCCTTAACGGCGAATCTTGCCGCGCTACAAGCGGTGGCAGAAGACAAAGGTTTAACAGGGTTTGATTTTAATAGTGCAGAAAATGGTGCCAGCAATAGTGAAGAAGATATTCGCCAAAGTTGGTTAGATTTATTGTTTAGTCATGCCGTCGAGCCAAATTTGGGGCACGATTTGCCGACATTGATTATAGAATATCCGCCTGCGACGGCAGCACTAGCAAAGACGGCCATCGATAAAGACGGTAATACAGTGGCCAAGCGCTTTGAGCTGTATATTAACGGTATTGAAATTGCCAATGCTTATGATGAGCTGGCGGACGGGCAGGCGTTAAGAGCGCGATTTGAGCGTGATAATCAATTGCGCAAGCAGCATAATCTGCCGCAAATGCCAATCGATGAGCATTTATTAGCAGCATCTGATGACTTAATACCTTGTAGCGGTATCGCTGTCGGTATTGATAGATTACTGATGGTCATCACAGGCGCTAGCAGCTTAGAAGACGTCATTCCATTTCCAAGTGGCCTAGCTTAGTTGCTTGCTAGTAGATTTTGACATAGTCGCCAATGATTAAAAAACCCATAAGAAAAAAGCGCGTAAACCAGGGCTTACGTGTTTTTTTATTTTTGTACTTTTTATTACACTACAAACTACTTATTATTTGTTATAGCTTTTACTTACTAAAGTTTAGCCAGCGCTGCATCGATGGCAGTCTCACCATTATGCATACTAAAGACTTTTTTAATCGTATTATCAGCATTAAGTACCGCTGCTAACGTCATGGCCACATCTTCAATAGCGTTTTCGCCCGCATTATCATCATTAATAATGATTTTACCCGTACCAGCGCGTTCTTTTAGCGCACCTGCTTGTACAATGGTGTAATCAAGACTGCTATTCTTAACCAACCACTGATCGGCGTAATGCTTAGAGATATAGTATTCTTTTAAATCGGCAATACCAGGCTGGTTCCATTTACTGGTATCTAGGGAAAATACCGTGCTTAGCATGATATAGCGTTTGATACCTTTATCTTGAACCGCTTGCATCGTCTTAACCGCGCCATGCAAATCGACTTCTAAGACATCTTTCCCACCAGAGCCGGCAACAAAATAAACCGCATCGATATCTGATTTAATTTGCTGTTGAATGGCGTCTTTCTCAGCAGTAATATCTAAATCTAACTGACTATAATTGTTATCGCTAAATAATTTTTCATCTTGACGGGTTGTGCCAATCACTTGATGGTTATCCGCTAATAGTTGTTTAACCAAATCAGAACCCACTCGACCGCTAGCGCCAATTACTAATATTTTCATTATCATTCCTATTATTATATGAATTTTATATGCTTTATCTTTATTTAAAGATTTATGTTTTAAAACTGATTATTCAAGAACCGTTTAATCAAAAACTATTTTTTTAAAATAATTTGTTTTAAGAGCTGCATATAGCCTAACAATAATGACGAGCACACTTCGTTATGAAGCGTGCTGATTGCATAGTGTTTGGTTATGGAGTGTATAGGGTTTGCAAGAATGGACTTTGTGAAGGTTAATATTTAGAGAGATAAGAAATTTTTTAAGAAGTTTTAAAAAGTAGGGTTTTCAAATTGATAAGTAAAAGAAATGACTGCACCAATTAACGAACCAAGCGATTAAGACCATCGGCAAAGGCTTTCTTGTCGCGGTCGCCGTAAGGTTTATGCCCGCTCATTTCTTGCAATTCAAGCACGCCTGTACCGCGCATGGTATCCATAAAGTCGCGCATATTGAGCTTTTGCTTGATATTGTTTTTATCATAAACCACACCGCGGGTGGTCAAAACCATACCGCCTTTATCCAAAATGTCATTGGCCAAAGGAATGTCGCTAGTAATGGCCAAATCACCTGGCTGGATTTGCTCGAGGATATAATCATCAGCTTTATCAAACCCTGACGGCACCACGGTCATGACAAGCAGCGGTGATTTGCGCAATTTAATCGGCTGATTGGCAACAAATATCGCCATCGTTTGGGTACGTTCAGCCGTTTTGATGATTAAGTCTTTAGCAATCAATGGCACCGAATCGGCATCTACCCAAATCTGCATTATTTCTCAGCCTTATCGGTCTTTAATAATGCCTCTGCTAAGGCATCTTTTTGACTACCTTTCACGTCACTTTTAGTATTTTCTAAAGTACGCTCAGTTTCGGCATTGGTAGATTGCTCTGGTACAGATACAAGTGCTTGCTTATCGGTCATGGTTGGCGCCAGTTTTTTATCAAGCCCCACTTTATTTGGTAAGACGGCAACCAGTTTTGCTAGCGCAGGTTCTAAATCCGCCACGTCATTTGGCATCAAGGTGATATGGGCAATTTTACGGTCTTCGCGCTCAGCCTTATGGTAGCTATGATAATGGGCGCCATCGATATTGAGCACCGCGCTGATATCAGGATATTGACCTAAGACGTTGAGCATAATTGCTGGATGGACGTTGTCGGTATCGCCTAAGGGCAGATTGACCACCGCGCGGATATGGTTTTCAAATTGACTGGTAATCGCACCTTCGATACTCCAGTGTCCAGAGTTATGGACGCGCGGAGCAATCTCGTTGGCTAGCAGATAATCGTTACCGCGCGCATCTTTACTCACAAACAGCTCAAGCGCCATCACACCGACATAACCCAAGTGATTCATCACCGTGGTAATGGCATCGGTTGCTTGCTGAAATAAATGGCTGGTACCAACGGCTGGGGCGCGAGTTTTGGCTAAGATACCATGATGATGGTGATTTTCGACCAAATCATAGCAGCGCACCTGACCATTTTGCGCGCGTACGGCAATGATAGACACTTCACGGCTAAAGTTAATAAAGCCCTCTGCAATTAATGGCGCAGGCGTTGGGGTTAATGAACCTTTACCGCTAACCGCGTCTTTTAGCTCATGCCAAGCGGCTTTGATATCGCTGTCTTCTTTGATGACAAACTGACCCTTACCATCATAACCGCCGCGGCTGGTCTTGAGCACTATCGGCAATCCTAGCTCAGCGCAAGCTTGCTTCAATTCAGCTTCAGAATTGACCGCCATAAATGGTACGGTGGCGATATCAAGCTCATTAAACATGCCTTTTTCTTTTAAGCGATCTTGGGCGATATCAAGGGCAAGCGGTGGCGGAAACATGCCTTGTTTGCTGCCTGATTTTGATAGATGCGCTAACTGCTCGACAGTCGCCGTTGGCGTGTTTTCAAACTCTAAAGTAAAGACGTCAGCTGCCGCGATAAATTCATCTAATTGCTCGCTAGAAAAAACTTTTCCGTAAAGGCTGGCAGGGCAGTCGGCGTTGTCTTCTAAAAACACGCACTGATAACCGAGCGGCAGGGCAGCTTGGGCGAGCATCATACCAAGCTGACCGCCGCCTAAAATACCGATGGTACGGATGGTTTGGGTAACAGGATAAGCATTGGCGGTAGTCATGGCAGGCTCTTTACATTTAAAATGAATAAGGATTTTTAGTAAATGATTGGCTAAAAATTAAGGTTAGAAATAGGAAAAGGTGCACCGTATGCACCTTATCTTTAGTAAAACTCATTTGGCTATAAATATCAAGTTTAGCGCATGGTAAGTATCAAATATTACTAGCAAGAGTATTGATAACAGCAGTTTTTGCTAAAAGGTTAACTCATCTTGCTTACTTTATTGATTAATAATACCGGGTGTTGGACTTGCAAGAATGGTCTCTGTTTGCGCTTGACGCATGTTATCAAGCTTAGTGGCAAGCGATTCATCATGCAAGGCCAGCACCTGAATGGCAAGGAGGGCCGCATTATAGGCACCAGCAGTACCAATGGCTAAGGTGCCAACAGCCACGCCCTTTGGCATTTGCACGATAGAAAGCAGACTGTCCCAACCGCTAAGCATCGATGATTTAACAGGCACACCAAACACAGGCAGCGGCGTTTGACTGGCACACATACCGGGCAGATGCGCGGCGCCGCCCGCTCCAGCGATAATCACCTGCAAACCGTTATTTTTCGCGCTTTTGGCATAATCGAACAATCTATCTGGCGTACGATGGGCTGACACCACTTCACATTCAAAGGCAATATCAAAGTCAGCAAGCAACTGCGCCGCTGCACTCATGGTCGCCCAATCCGACTGCGAGCCCATGATAATGCCAACTTTTGGTTGACCAGCAGGGGAGGTAATGGGGCCGTTTTGCTCAATAGCAGCGTTTTGTGTAGTAGGGTTCACAGTAGCGGAGGTGGTGCACATGCTTTGATATCCTCAAAAAGACCATCATACAAAAGTTTTGCTGCCTTCGTAAAGCCAAGTTTGTCGTTTAATGTCAAAGCTGACTAAATAGCAGTTTTTTATGTCGCGGTTTTATCGATTTATAATGGGCCTTCATCATGGCGATATTGCACAAAGTTACTGGCTTTCAATGGTAATGGCAGCTCAGTATCCAGCTGATAACAGGTCATATAACCGCTATCTATGGCTGCTGAATAATCGGTGCAAACCACTTGGTTGCTCAATGGTTCAGGATTGCCAGTGAGCCAATAATGCCCAACAAACACGGGTTTGTGCGTTTTAAGGGCAAATTCAATGTTCTCTGCCATGGCATCGTTTGGAATCTGCGCCAAGCCCGATTTTGGCGCACGGGCGATTTCATGTATAGGCCGCTTATTTAGCTCATCAAGCCACCAGCGCACGCGTACTTGTGAGCGCGCTGCACCGTCTTTATCGACCATAACCAAACCTTCAGGTAACGCAGTTTCCACACCTTTTAACACACGCTCAAGCGCCTCATAGGCGGGGCTATGTTTTTGTGAGCTGGCAATGACCGCTTCGGGGGTTAGGCAATTATCAGTAGTTAATAAAGGTTTTAATACCGCCATGCTATCGACATCCCAGCAAGCGTGGACAAAACAGGCATAATCGGTCTCAAGCCAAAGCGGTATCTCATAAAAGCGCTGCAACCAGTATTGATGCGCTTCTGAGCCAAAGGACACTTCGGCTAAAAACGCTTCATGTTGGCGTACATGAACATCGCTATGCGAGCGTAAATAGCGCTCGGGCTGCTTTGGGTCAAGCATCGCAAAAGCCAAGGCGTTGTATTCATGATTGCCCATCACCGCATCGGCCACGCCTGCATCTAGCATCGCAAAAACAATTTCAAGAGTAGCTACCTGCTGCGAACCACGGTCAATCAGGTCACCAATAAAGAGCGCCCGATGCCCTAACGGCGGTACAAAGTGGCTGCCATTATGCACATAACCCAATTGTTTTAGCAGCCCAATCAACTTGTCTGCATAACCGTGAATATCACCAATAATATCTATAATCATAATTCTTTATCAAATTCTTAAACATGTTGTTAAATACAAATTAGGGCAAAACATCAAACGTTATCAATTAGCAAATTTAAAACTAAAGATTCTAAAACTAACCGCTCTAAAGGCCAGGCGACAATAGCGCATTTAAAAAGTGTGGCAAGACGCGAGGTTCTAAAATAATGGTCGCAATCACTCCAAATGCGCCGCCCCACATATGCGCCATGTGATTGATATTGGAGCCGCCGCGTTTATCGGCGTAAATACTATAAGCGACGTAAGCGACAGCAAAAACTATCGCTGGAATAGGAATAATGGCGAATAGATAAATTTTTTCCCACGGAGCCAGCAAAATAAATGCAAATAGCACCGCTGAAACCCCACCCGAAGCACCAAGGCTCAAATAACTGGCGCTTTTTTTATTTTTAAGATAGCTTGGCACCATGGCAATCACGATAGCCAGCACATAAAAAACCACAAAACCATAACCGAATAAAAACGGCTGATATAAGCCTTCAATAGCCCGGCCAAAAAAGTACAGGGTGAACATATTAAACAGCAAGTGCATCGCATCGGCGTGAATAAAGCCGTGGGTCACAAAACGATCCCATTGACCGTTATTCACCGCCGGCGGATAAAAAATCAGGCGATTAAACAGGGTTTTGTTTTGCCACGCCAATAAACTGACAATAACCGTAATAATGATAATAAGCGTCGTGTGGTTGAACAAAGGAGAGTCCTTAGGCCGAGCCTGATAGGGGGCAGTGTTATAGAGCGTAGTGCTTAAAGACCAAATAAGTTGGATAAAAAATAACTAAATATGGATGCTGAAAATAGCTAAGGCTTACACCAACAGTAATAACAGTAATAACAGTGATGCTAAGGCAAAAACCAATAGACGACAAAATTATGCTTTAATAATCGTTTATATTGAATAATATTACAGCGTAACAGGCAACTAAGTAATGCTTCGTATACTGACCGTAACGTTTAACGACAGAATAAATATTTACCAAAAATAAATCATTAATCGGTGATATTTATCCAGTTTTACGTTTGTTGAAATTTTAAAAAAAAGGGTGGTGTGTCAGAAAGTATGCTGAGGAGATGAAAGGAGGGTGACAGCCAAAGCAAGATGATATATTTGAGGTTATGAAGACACAAATACAGATCAATTGCCCCGACTGTCACAGTCCCAGTTTTTCGATACACGGCAAAAAAAGCTATGGCAAGCAGAACTACCAGTG